>JAAHGR010000046.1:2469-23643 GCA_010672425.1 Symploca sp. SIO2E6 | reverse complement strand
GGGGGTGCGGGGACACGGAGACGCGGAGAGAGGGATTTTTATGCATGGTGGTAAAAATTTTTTTCATCGGGACTGCCTTGGAGCCCTCTGCCTTGTTTTCACCAAAGTCTAAGTATTCTACCGAACTTGATATAACCTAACTGGATGACTAATTAATAAAAAAACCCAAGGCCTATTAGCACTTAGGTTCACAAAGATGTCCTTCCAATCATCTGAAAATACAAAGGTGTGAGCAGCATTAATGTGACAAACTTGTTGGGTCAAGTTCAGTTAAAATGCCTCTTTACAATTATCTCTGCCATAGGTTAAGTAATGCTTATGTCATGTTTAAGTTTATCCATCATCTTAAGTCGTAAGTACGAACAACTTTTTGTAGCAAACCTTCGCAGGCGTCGAGGAGCAAATCGATAACCTGGTTAAATCCCTCTGTACCACCGTAGTAAGGGTCAGGGACTTCTCGCTCCCGATGATGGGAAGCAAAGTCACACATGAGTTTTACTTTGTCCTGGTACTTCCCCTGGGGGTCAAGAAAAAGAATATTCTGATAATTATCCCGATCCATTGCCAAAATGAGATCAAACGTTTCCAAGTCAGACCGCTGAAATTGCCGTGCTTGACCTTTGAGTATGATGCCCTTGCTTTTCGCTGCTGCCGACATACGTCGATCAGGGGCTGAACCAATATGGTAACTGCTGGTACCAGCTGAGTCACAAACAATGCTCTCACTAAGGTCAGCTTGTTCAATCAAGTGATTCATGATGTTCTCCGCTGATGGAGAACGACAGATATTACCAAGGCAAACAAATAGTAACTTGCAGGGCATAGGTATAATATTTATCTTTGTGTACGCTCTCCTGTAACACGTTTTGAAGTGAGTAGTAATACTCAACTTACATCTTGTTCAAACCTTCATTGCTAGCCTAAAGAGGCATTAGAAGTAATTTTAACCTTTCCTAGCTCAAGGGAAAAGCCAAACTACTGCTAGTTAGACAACCAGAGGAGGCAAAACAAAGGTGGGAGGGGTTAGCAAGAGAGAACCTGGATGATTTGAGGAAAGTATTTTGATGTTCAAGTCGCACCGTAGCCTTTATTATCGCAAGCGCAACCGCAAACCATTACCACTGATGGTAATCATTGCTGCTATACCCCTAGTTTTGATTATCTTGGAATTGTTGGCATGGCTGATCATTAACTTTACAGGCAACGGCAGTGATTTAGTGGCTTATAAGGGTGAACCGGCAAAGGATAACGCTTACCGCCTCAAGTTTCTTGGTCAGAACCAACAGCCTTACGACGGTATATTAGATAAAGGAAGCCTTGCTGTTTATCGCAATCTGGCGGGGGGTTATAGCTTGGTGGGAGACCAACAAAGCGATTTCTGGCGTATTAATGAACAAGGTTTCCGTGATGATGATCCCATTCCCCTAGCAAAACCCAAAGATGAAATGCGGATTTTCCTGTTAGGGGGCTCCACTGCCTTCGGTCAAAGGAATACCAATAATCAAGCCACAATAGCCAATAAGCTGGAAACTCGTCTCAATGAACGCATAGAACAACAGAGGCGTTCTCCAGAAAAATATCGACCAACTTTTTTGCCTGTTTATAGACCAGAGCTAATAAAAGCACTGGCTTTACCACCGAAGATTAAAGATGGTCAGTATCGGGTGATTAATGCCGCTGTGCCAGGTTACACCTCTGGTAATGAACTAGCTCAATTAGCTCTCCAGATTTTGCCCTATAGCCCAGATGCCATTATTGTTTTGGATGGGTATACAGACTTGATGCTGCCTAGTAATCAACAGGAAACAGCCATTCCCAAGACGGAAGCGTTCCTCAACAATGCCCCTGGGCATTTTTGGACTCACATAACTCAGCAGTGGAAAAATGCGATCGCACAAACTCATTTAGTTAAAGCTACACAAAAATGGCTTTTTAAACCAGAACCATCAATAAGCCAGCGGAGTCTGGTAGTGAGCGATGATACCTTACCACTCGAACAACATCTTGCTGCGGATGAAGCTGAACTCAAAGGTCGAATCACACGGTATCGCAATCACTACCGACAAATGATTCGCCTGACGACAGGAGCTGGTATTCCTTTGGTTGTTGCCATTCAACCGGAAATTACTGGTCGTGATCAGACGCAGATGCCACCACAAGAACAAGAGCTTGTTAAGAAATTAGGGACTCTCTACCAACAACGCCTACAGACTGGTTATGCTGCGTTGATAGAAGCTAGCCAGCAATTAGAGAAAGCATTTCCCAAAAATGTGAAAGTTCTAAATTTCTACAATCTCTTCCAGGAAAAGGACATGGCTCAAAAAGTTTTCTTCACTGATGCAGTTCATCTAACACAGGAAGCTAATCAAGTGCTTTCAGAGCGCTATTACCAAGCTTTGACTGCTCAACCAAAGCTACAGGTGACTCCCCCGAAAAAACCATAGGGGACTTCCCAATTCCCATCGCTAGGGGAGCTGGGGGAGCTGGGGGAGAAAGACAAATCCCAAAATTGGGATGATTTATTTCTTGGAGTTCCCTAGAAAAGCTCTTGCTGTGGGAGAGCAAGGACTTGAAATTTTAAACAAAATGTGTTAAGCCCATCTGTTGCTCTTAGCGATTGCCTACAGCATCAGCTAAGAGCAACAAAGCTGATAGCAACAGGTGCTGATAGCTAAAAGCTCTTCTGCTTCCAAGATTACATCCCAGGAAGATTTAAGCCTTCTGTAAGCTTTTCCATACGTTCTCGCATAGTAGCTGTAGACTTATTGTAAGCATCTTTCATTGCTGTCGTCACCAGTTCAGAAAGGGCTTCTGCTCCCTGACTGACAGCATCTGCAGAAATTTCTACACGACGGGGCTCCTGGTTACCACTGAGCACTACTTTGACACTGCCATCATTTGATGACCCTTCTATTTCCATTTGCTCCAATTCATCCTGGAGCTCTTTAGCACCTTGTTGAACCTGTTGAGCCTTCTTAAATGCTTCGGTGAGTTCTTTCATCTTGCCTAAACCGAAGCCGAATCCTTTTCCTTGCGTCATAATTGGTTGACTTTATCTCTTGTTGGACAGGTATATCATTGGTGAACTTTTCCAGACATCAAAGACAATAACGCCTTTTGCTCTGGTTTCCTAGTCTTACGACCATAATTTTCTGCTACATAGGGAGTTTAACAACAGTTAATTATTAATCTTAATACTCCTTTAGCAGGTTCGGCGAGAAGCCCATACTTACCCGATAGGGAAGTGTGGGAGTATGTCACCTCAGTAGGATATTTCTACCCTAGTTGAAACTCCCCTAATATTCTCACTTCTGGCTCTAACCAGACAGACCAGTGGTGTTCTACTTGCTGCTGAACATGACGGATAACTTGGAAGATATCGTTCGCTTGAGCACCACCACAGTTGAGAATAAAGTTTGCATGACGCTGGGCAACCTGAGCCCCACCGATTTGGTAGCCTTTAAGACCAATTTGTTCAATCAACCAACCGGCAGCATGGGAATCAGGGTTACGGAAGACACTGCCACAGCTGGGCAAGTGATACGGTTGGGAACTATGCCGTTGCTTTAAATGTTGGGATGTTTTGGCCTGAACCTCTTTGGGATCAGCACCTGGTTGGAGTTGAAATGTTGCCTGGGTTACTAGACGATGACCACCTTGTAGGATGGAGGTACGGTAGCTAAAGCCTAAGTCTTGAGGAGTTAGTTGTTCAATCATCCCAGAGGGGGAAATTGTTTCCACATTAACCAGTAGGTCTGCAGTACAGCTGCTGTGAGCACCGGCATTCATGACCACTGCACCGCCAACTGTGCCTGGGATACCCACTGCCCACTCTAAGCCTTGCCAACCACGTTTGGCTGCTTGCCATGCTAGACGAGCAATTGGTTCACCAGCACCCACGGTTACCAATCCTGTATCATTGTTAAACTCAATGTGACGTAGATAGCGAGTACAGATTACCAAACCCGGTAAGCCTTGGTCACTTACTAGTAGATTTGAGCCTGCTCCCAAAAGAGTCATCGGTAATTTTTGGTGTTGTACCCACTCAAAACTTGCTTGCAGGTCTTCTAAACTTCGGGGGGCGACATACCATTCTGCCGGACCTCCTACTCGAAATGAGGTGAGGCTTGCCAGAGAGAATTGGGATTGAAGGGGACAGTAGGTTCCTGGCAGATAAAGCTGTGGTTTGAAATGAATCTGGTTACGCTTGGGGGCGCTGATGTGCGGAGCATTATAGGACAGAGTCATAGTTAGATAAAAGTGAAAAGAATGCCAATTGGTCGCGAGGCAATTAAGTTGTTATCCAAGCAGTTTTTCTGCTGGGGACGAACCGAACTCAGGATTTCTGGCTTCATGCTGGCCTACTAGTATTTGTCAGCCTTTTGATAAAACTCCATCAGCTGCGGAATAATCTGATTGAGATTACCAGCCCCTAGAAATAGGGCAAGGTCTCCAGGTTGGAGGGTTTGGGTAAGAAATTGGTAAACTGACTCTAGAGTTGATTGGTAATAAACCAATTCATGATGAGTTGAGATTGCTTTTTGCAAATCCTCACCACTAATCTCTCTTAAGTTTGGTTCACCAGCACTGTAAATATCGGTGACAACAACTAGATCTGCTTTGCTAAAAGATTCTGCGAATTCTGGTAAGAATGTCAAGGTTCGACTGTAACGGTGGGGCTGGAAAACTGCAACAATTCGCTTGGAGTCTTGGACTTGCAATCTTGCCGCAGCAAGGGTTGCTTGAATTTCGCTAGGGTGGTGAGCATAATCATCTACAAAACAGATATCGTTGCACTGGCCTCGATATTCAAATCGGCGTTTGGCTCCTTCAAAAGTAGCTATTCCTGAAGCAATTACCTCAAACTTCAAACCTAGATGTCTTCCTACTGCTACTGCTGCTAGAGCATTACTAAGATTGTGTTCACCTAGTAGTTTCAGATGCAACTCACCCAAAATTTCATTGTCTTCCCACACTCGAGCAGTAGTACCGTCCTCGTGATAGGATACACGATCAACGCTGTACTTAGCACCCTTATTTCGATGCAAGCTGTAGCTGATGGTCGGCTGAAAATGCGATCGCAAGGTCTCACAATCAATGCATCCTACAAGGGTTGGACAGTCTTGAGCAAAAGTCTGGAAGGTTTCAATTACTGCTTCTAAGTTCTCGTAGTGGTCTGGATGATCTAACTCAATATTGGTAACTACACCAATCTTCGCAGAGAGCTTGGCTAAAGAACCATCAGATTCATCAGCTTCAGCAACCAAATAGCTACTATCACCTAAGCGTGCATTCCCATCCCAGGCGTTTACTTCTCCTCCGACAACAATGGTTGGGTCTAAACCTCCATGCAATAGCATATACCCAATCAAACTACTCGTTGTGGTTTTACCATGAGTCCCAGCAACTGCAATACTGTAGTAATCTTTAATTAAAGCTGCAAGTAAGTCAGAGCGATGAAAAATTGGGCAGCCCTTTTTTTTAGCTTCCTGATACTCGGAATTAATCGGATTAATCGCACTCGAGCAAATAACTTGAGGTAAACCTGATGAAATTTTAGACACCACTCCGGGCTGGCTGGCGGCTTGATGGAGTCCAGAAGAAACTTCCTGAATTTGGCTAATGCCAACAGCGGTGGTCGATAATTCCTTATAAATTGGCTCTGTCTTCTCTAGGAAAAACTCTAAGTTAGTTGGGTTATGACCTTCAAGGAGATGAGCACCTACTGATTGCAAACGTTGAGTAATATGCGTTGAACGGAGGTCTGACCCAGATACAGGTATTTGACGCTTTGCTAAAACATAGGCAAGGGCTGACATTCCAATTCCACCAATGCCAATGAAATGAAATGGTCTCCCACTAAAATCTACAATATTCGTCATCTTAACTCCTTACACACCATACCACACAAGCCTACTGTGCCAATATCACGCGCTATCATATCAAGAATTGATTTTTCAAGATATAGCAAAGTAAAAATTTATCAAATTTTTGGGGCTTTGCATACTCTGATGACCACCATTGTGCTATAGCTTAACTGGATCTTTACACTGTGTTCCTGATGGGTGAACGAAATATGAGGTGGGATTTCTATTCTGGTGCGTCTGGTGCGTCTGGTGCGTCTGGTGCGTCTGGTGCGTCTGCTGACTTGTTTCCCCACTCCTTTTTTCGCTCACCCGTTCCTGATGGGCTCTTGTTACCGACAGATACTCAAGCAGAGGCTCTAGATTATTAGACACCCCAAATCTTTCTGACTCCGGACGATTTTAGCCAGGGACAACGAGCACAATCATCATTGCATGACTATATAGTTAATAATCTAGTATTAGAAATTGTCATCCTTTGCGATATGATTGGGTTCAGCTAGAAGATATTAACTAAGTTTGAATAACAAAGAGGGCAAGACGAAGTGATTAGAGTAGCGATCAACGGGTTTGGACGCATCGGACGCAACTTTACCAGATGCTGGTTAACCAGAGACAATAGTAACCTAGAGTTAGTGGGTATCAATGATACTTCTGACCCAAAAACTAATGCCCATTTGCTGAAATACGACACCATGTTAGGTAAGTTGGATGCCGACATCAGCGCTGATGATAATTCTCTGACGATTAATGGCAAAACCATTAAATGCGTCTCTGATCGCAATCCACTAAACTTACCTTGGGATGCTTGGGGCATTGACCTAGTCATCGAATCCACTGGTGTTTTTGTTACCAAAGATGGAGCATCCAAGCATATCGCAGCGGGAGCCAAGAAAGTGCTGATTACAGCTCCAGGTAAAGGGGGTGATATTGGCACTTATGTGATGGGTGTTAATGATCACGACTATGAACATGGTAAGTATGATGTTGTTAGCAATGCTAGTTGTACTACTAACTGTCTAGCTCCCTTTGCTAAAGTACTACATGAGCATTTCGGTATTGTCAAGGGAACGATGACTACTACTCACAGTTATACTGGTGACCAACGCTTGTTGGATGCCAGTCACCGGGATGTCCGCAGGGCAAGAGCAGCTGCGATGAATATTGTGCCGACATCCACAGGAGCTGCCAAAGCTGTGGCTTTAGTTATCCCAGAACTGAAGGGTAAACTCAATGGTATTGCTCTGCGGGTGCCTACACCGAATGTGTCTGTAGTTGATTTAGTAGTGCAAGTAGAGAAAAGTACAATTGCTGAGCAAGTAAATGAGGTGTTCAAAGAAGCCTCCGAAGGAGCACTAAAAGGCATTTTGGCATATAGTGATGAGCCCTTAGTTTCATCAGACTATAAGGGTTGTGATGCGTCTTCTATTGTCGATTCTAGTCTGACAATGGTGATGGGTGGCGATATGATCAAAGTCGTTGCCTGGTATGACAACGAATGGGGCTATTCTCAGCGTGTTGTAGATTTGGCTGAACTAGTTGCTCAGAAATGGGAAAGCTAGGCTCAAGAGGAAGTTCCCCCAAATACTTCAAAGTTGATTTAACGACATTGCTCTGGAGCACTTAATTCCAGAAACTTACTAGTAATGAGCCTGGGAATTAACTTTCCCAGGCTCCCTTGTGGAAGCAGCAGGTCAGTTTTGTAAGAAAAAGAGTATATAGCCCAACACTTTAGTTAAAAATTCGGAGTCAGGGGAAGCTGCACAGTAAAACTGGTTTGAGCTTTAGAACTTTCCACCTCAATCGTGCCTCCCAAATGCTCCACCAACTTTTTCACCAGCGCTAATCCCAAACCTGTACCACCATGTTTCCAAGCGTCATGATGGGGAATGCGGTAAAATTTTTCAAAGATTTGAGATAGTTCTCCTTGGGGAATCTCTACCCCAGAATTACTCACCCACAATTGCATCTTTGATTCTGTCGCCCACGCCGACACTGTAATTTTCTCTCCCAGTGGTGTATATTTACAGGCATTATTGAGCAATTCGCCTAGAATACGCTCTAAGGCATTTTTGTCACTGTTTAAAGGGGGCAGTTGAGCTGGAAGCTCCACCTCCAGCAATTGTTGCTGGTTGTGAACGCGAGCTAAAAACGGTTCAATAATTCCTGGGAACCAGTCTTGTAATTTAATTTTACTGAGCTGTAAAGACTCACTCCCTGCTTCCAAACGAGAAAGATCTAAGAGATCATTAATCAGGTCAAATTCTCGTTTTGACTCATCCCGTAAAATTTGTAAGTAGCGCTGGATTTTTCCCTCGACATCAACTAATCCCACCTGCTCAAAACTTATTTCCAACATTTTGAGCGCCATTTTAATGTTAGTCATAGGGGAGCGCAATTCATGGGAAACGCTACTAAGGAAATCATCCTTGACGTGATTAAGCCTTTCTAGTTCCTCAGCTTGTTGTTGTGCTGCTTGGTAAAGACGAGCTTGGCGCAGAGCGATGGCACACTGGTTGGCTACCTGCCGCACTAAACGAATTTCTACATCATTAAAGCTCTGGTGCGGTGGAGCCACTAACCTCAACTCCCCCAACACTTCTTGTTCATCAACAATTGGACAAACCAAAATTGCCATTCTAACCTTTGGTTCTTCCCCACTCAGGAAACAGTACTGTAAATACTGTTGCTGGAGTAGTTGCTGGTAAATTTCGGGAAACTCAGCGATGGGTTCTACTTTACTCGGAGAGGTGAACACAGAAGTTATCTGCTCGTAACAGGTGGTAGAAATACCTTGCTCAAAGGGATACACTAATGCACAACAGCAATCTATTCCCAAAGACAGAACCAATTGCTCCACTGCTGTTTGTAAAATATAATTTTCATCAAGACTATCTCTAACTTGGTCACTAATTTGTTTGAGGGTTGCTTCTAAGTCCAAAGCCTGTTGTAGTTCAGCAGTGCGTTGTTCTACTTCTTGCTCTAGGTTACTATTGAGCTGTTGCACTTGTTGGTAAAGTTTACCTTGTTGAATCGCGATCGCTACCTGGGTTGCTAGTTTTTCTAACAAATCCATTTCCCAAGGTTGCCAGTGGCGGGGTTGGGATAATTCATAGACAGCAACCATCCCCAACAGTTGATGGTTTCCTAGGATGGGAACAATTAAGGCTGCTTGTACTTGCTGTTGATGTAAAAACTGGTGGAATTCTCTAGGGAGCTCTACCTGCTTCATATCCTCAATAACATAAATATTTCCCTGTTGATACAATCTTGCCCCTTCTTCAAGCCAGGAGCGATTCATCCGGATACCATCTAGAAATGATGTCCAAGAAGAATGAGTAGATTGAGCAATAGCTATACCATCTCTCCCCTTTTGATAACAGTAAACCACCACCCGCTCTGCTTGGAAAAAATCTCTAATTTCTTTGACAGTGGTTTGGAGAATTTCCTTTAGGTTCAGGGAACGACGAATTTGTTGAGTAATCTTGCTCAACAAACGCTCTCGCTGATGTTGCTGCCGCAGTGCAGCTTCTGCTTGGGAACGCTGTTGTTGAGTATGGGCTTCTTTGAGGGCAAAACAGAGGTATTCTGCAATTTCCTTGAGGGTGGCAATCTCATGGTCAGTCCATTTGTGAGGTTTGGGGGAGTCGAAGCACAACAAACCTACTAATTTCTCTGAATGCTTCAATGGCATACCCAGCATGGCTTGGTTTCCAAGTGCCGACAGTATATCAGTTAAGGGTTCCAAACTAGGCTCTTGAAAAATGTTCTCAATGACAAGCATTTTATACTTACGCAAGGCATTGACATATTCTGGTGCATCAGGCAAAGGATATGACCCTTGCAAGTGGCTCATTCCTGAGGGTTGGATGCTATGAATCACAGTTATTTGTTCATCATCAATGGTGAAGTAAGCAACTCGCACCGTATTGAAATATTGACAGATTTGTTTAACGGTGTGTTCAATAACCTGCTCAACTGACATCCCAGCAGTAATTTTGGTTGATATACTGTTGAGTAACTCCAGACGAATTTGACTCTCTTGCAGTTTTTGCTCTGTTTGCTTACCTTCCTTGACAGCATTTCCCATAGTAACTAAATTCTGCCGTTGCTCAAGTTGCGCCATTACCTGGCGGCTCAAAGCTTGCAACACCTCTATCTTTTCCTGGCTAAGTTCCCTAGGAATATGATCAATTATGCAGAGAGTACCCAGTATTCGCACCTTGGGTATAATTAAAGGTGCACTAGCATAAAATCGGATATTGGGGTGTGAATTAGCTACTGGAGCGTTGGCAAATCGTTGATCAACCCTGGTGTCAGGAACAACAACAACTTCATTTGTTGGTGAAATTAAAGAGCATGACTCAAGAACTCTAGCAATATCTGTAGTCTTTAACCCTGTTTTGGCTTTGAGCCATATATAGTTGTCCTTCACCAGGAAAATCAAAGCAATTGGAGTCCCACAAGTAAAGGCTACTAAGCAGGCAAGATTATCTAATGCTTCATCAGGAGCAGTATCAATGATCTGAAGCTGGCGAGGTGCATTTAGTCTTCTGCTTTCCTCACTAGGAAGTAATTTACTCATTATAGTACAAGGTTAGGCGATAACTCAAAAAACAAGTTGTTCAGCTGCTATCAGCCTTAAACCACCAATGCTAATGGCTTTAGCTTATTAAGATTCAGTTTATAAATCAACTTTAAGTTCAATCTATCACCGTAATGCTAACCTAAGTTGTTGGTTATAGCAATCCTAAATAGGGTCTGCCTCATCAAGTTTTAATTCTCGGTTGAGATAGGTGTTAGGTGTTAGGTGTTAGGTGTTATATCATGTTCGGTTGATCACTAACACTTTAGTGGCAATAAGGCTCCGAGGCAGGAGGCAGGAGGGAAGAAAGAAGGTTGCAAGGCTGGAGGGAATTATAACTGTTTATCCTTTCCTTGATATTAGGTGAGGTTAAATGGCGTTAGGTTTTAGAGATTTCCCATGAAGGTGCAAGGTTTTTGAGCCAAAAAATACTAAAACCTTGGACTAGTTTGGCTTGCGAAAAGATTGAAAGCCCTGTCTGGCATAGCTTACACACTTATACAGAAGACCCTAAATAGGTCGTGGCAATTTCTGCATTGTGATCCTTGCTATAACTGGGTTTCAGTTGATCACTTGTTACATCCCATTCAGGATTGCTATATAGCCTGTTAAAGTACAAGTTACATTCCTTTTTAATTTCAGTTGTAAATCCAAAGACATCTTTATCTGTCAAATTATCCAGATAAAATTTGGTGATATCTCGTATCGTGATTAGAAGATTAATACCAGCTTCTTTTAAGGTAGACCAGATATAATAAATGTATTCTTGCTTTAGGTTCTTGATTCTCTCTAAATAACGGTCGTAATCATCTTTGTCTACGTTTAGATAATTTAAAAGATTTTTAATTGAAATTATACTATTATTTTGTTCAGACTTAGATATTGTATCGATGCTCATTACGATTAGAATGATTGGCCTCAAGTAAACATCCAAGGTCATGTAGGCTAATTCATATAAAATAATTGTATTGGCGTCTTTACCCTGAATATTAGTTGTGGAAATAATTTTTTTAAGGCTAGAACAAGATACCTTTAACAGGTCTTTTAATTGATGGTAAAAATCACGCTGATGAAGAGCAAAATCTTTTATGCTTCTAGATTTAACTCTTCCTATATGGAGCGATTGTAATATATTGTTGACATGAGGACAATTCCCATGCTGCCTTTTGTAATGTTCTTCAGTAGCAGAAAGAAACAACTCGGCTCCACCTGGATGCTCATATTTATATGCTGAGATGTCATAGACATTATTGTCAATGACAAAATAGTCTGGATTGACAATCACATCTATTTCATCTATTACAGACAATTTTTCATCTTGGTGCGTTGTAAAGAGTTCTTCTATATATCTGCCATTGGCAATCATTGAACACATTTTCTGCTCAGAAGTGTTGTTTATCTCCTTGATAGTACTGCGGACTGTTTGACCAAAACCCATCTTTCCACAAACAAAGAAATAAGCTCCATTCTTTATTTGCTCGATAATCAGATTCCTGTTCTCAATTAATAAATGATGAATATCATTCTTACTGGAAATCAAGTTCTTTGCTTCATATTGACAATCTCTGGTAAATGCACCATAGAATGACAGATTGCCCAGCTGCACAAATTTGTCTATTTCATCTTTGTAATAAAAGTTGTTTACATCTTTAGTTACAAAAAATAGTATATTATTGCTCTTCTCCAGAGATGGTCTATTTCTTAACAAAGCCATCACTGGAGAAATACCTGTACCGCCAGCAATCATCACTAGTGAGCTCTGGTCTTGCAAGGGAATATTCCAATTTGAACGTATTAAATAAAAATTAACAGTTTCCTGTTCTTCTAAGTTAAAAAGGTATCTAGAGCATATACCAAAATTAATTTTGTTTTTATTTTTATATTCTAGTAGCCCTACAGTTAATCTTAGCTCTGCGTTTTTGTCTAACTCGTACTGTGAAGAAGAGATGGAATATAGTCTAAGTGACAAAGGTCTTAGAGAGTTGATAATCTTTCCGATATCCGAAATATTTTGTTTATTAGAGGAATCGAAACTACTTAAGTCTCCATAAGTTAGAATTTTATTAATAATAAATTGGGGCGAATGGTTATCTATATCAATATCATTGAAATGGAAAAAACTATGCCACCATTTATCTAATTTAAAATCATCAAAATTATAATTTTTGCATTTTTCTAAGGCAAAATCTACTCTTGAAGACTCATTTTTAGGAATTACAGAGACCTTGTCTCCTGGGTAAATCCTAAAGATTTTATCTTTAACATCAAAAACTAGCTCCTTGGTATTATTGCCAATTTTGCGTGATTTAACCAAGTGACATTTGAATGTTCTTTTGTTGGCATCTATACCTAAATCTCTTTCTTGTTTAGATCCTTCAAATGCTTCATCTAGCTGTAAAACGGCATTGTTATCATGCCATTTTAAGGTTCCGGAGTTTGTATTTCCTCTACCACAAGCTGTGCCTACCAGCATATATCCCATAACAATATTTCTGTGAATTGCATGGTAACCTTGGTCTCCATTGTACAACCTACACAGTTCAATAAAAGCATGATTTAATCGAGGATTTTTTGATTGTGTAATGTAGGTTTTTAATTGTATTTTTCGGATGCTGTTGAGAAAATGTCTGTGGGTGAAGGAAAGAGGATTATCTTTTCCTTTATTGATTATTTGACCACCTAAATTACCTTCATATTGATCTCTGGCAATTAAGTTATCAAGCATAATAAAGAAAGGAGAAGCTCCACCACTAATTCCTACTTCACCGTGTCTAGCTTCAGCCCACAAAGGAGCAACAGTCTTACTCCAAAGAGAAGAATTGAAATAATTGTGATGATTTTCGTTAAGAGGAATGTTGCTTTTGAGCATTAAATTGCATCTTTTTAAATGATCGCCAATTTCAAGCAATACAGAGCATAATTTATCCTGTTTGTCCGCCTTGACACATCTGAAAACTTCAACTATTAATCCTGCACAAGGCCCAGCAAGCAATTCTGTCATGAAAAAATTAAGTATGAACCTTCTTTCTACTTCACTACCAAAGATCGGAACCAATAGTTCTAAATTATCAAGACACTTGGTCAAATTGTTACAATTAAATTTGGGTTGCGAACCAGTTTTAAATTTCCAATTGTATAAAGAAAATTCATAGATCAAGGCTTGTGGATAGGCTCGATTAAGCCTTTGGGTTAATTCTTGATAAGGACGTTCTAGAGAAATTGGTAATTTCCGCTCCTTAGCTTTTGCTGATGAGGGAGTTAGATGAAAGGTCTGTTGACAATAAGCGTTTTCTGCATATGCATAGGCGTGAGCAGCAGAACCGATGATAACAGATGCACGATAGATAAATTCTTCAGGAAGATTCATCGCTGACAGACAAGGCATTTGTGCTAGATACTCAGTCACACTATTTGTCCTCATCAATTCTGGCAGTTTGCTTGCCAAAATATCCCATACTTCATGAGTTGTGGGTAACTCGGTCAATGGTGGGTTAGATGGGATAAAACCTGTTACCGGGTCAATTTTTTCAAATGGGGAAACGGCCTTTAAACCTTTTTGATACCAATATTCAACATTGTTAATATTGTTGAGTTCTTCAGATGATATCTGAGCTAATGTCAGGCGTTGTTCTGTTGTCATAGTTCTTGCTTTACCGCTAAAAGGACAACGAACTAATCGGTTGTATCTGCCTTCCATAATTTTACTCCCTTCATCTATCATTCATCGGGGGCTAATTATTATCAAAGCACAACTAATTAACTTAGGGACTGAGGGGTAAGGCCCTCAATTATTACTTACAAATCACTGTTTTATTTATGGCAAAAAAACGTCAGTAAAAATACCGAATTAACTAACTTTGATTTTGATCAACCCTAAAAAAAATGTGTAAAATCACGCAAATTGATTTTTTTTGTGAAGCGATTTACTTGTTATAACAAGGAATTAAACCGACTTTTGTACGTAAATGTCATCAGTAAAAACACTGAATTAACAAAAAATAATATTATAGGAATTTATTTATAATCAAATTTAAGGTTATATTTATATTTTTTTGATGAAGAAGTTGCAGTTTTTTTGTGAAGTTTATATAAACCTAGCATGACCAATTAGGATCTGCTGAACAAGTCGATTGATTCTGGTTTTGAAGTAATGAGCACCTAACGGCATAGGGGACAGAGAGCAGGGAACAGGGAAGAACTCAGATATTGCACGCCTGCCCAAAAAATCCAAAAAACCGGATGAGTGAGAAGCACCAAACCCTATTGAATTCGTTGTGATTTTGCTCAAAATCCGGTTTTCAATATCAGGTGCAAGATCTGAGAAGAACCGACTTTCATCACCTGGCGGTGTAATTTTTTCATATTGCTTTCCGAAGTTCCCTACTCCCTATTCCGTTTGTAGGGGCGGGTTCACCGGAAACTTGGCAATAAAAGCGACAATTTAAATAAACCCGCCCCGGTGATAGGAGAAGTACACAAAGCGCCGGGGCGGGTTTAGATAATTGGCTTGTCGATATCCAAAGATGGTTGGTGAACCCGCCCCTACAGTATATTTTGGTTTGCTTTAGGTTTCGTACTCCCATAGGAGAAACATATCTCCTACCTCCTCCCTCACCTCCTGCCTCCTGTTTCTTGAGAGCTCCCCGGGAGCAGATGGCGCCCCAATTTAATGGAAGAAACAATTCTCTTCACTATTGCCTATTGCAAGAGTGCCTATTGCCTTCTTTCTCAAGAGCTCGCCTTGGAGCGCTTCGCGCCCCCAATTGAAGAAGAGAAACAAGTCAGTTTCCCTCTTTCCTTCTGCCTTGGAGCCTTTTTTCTCAAGAGTAATGAGTACATTAGGGATTTTCCCTTGAAAACTTTCAATTTAACCATTCGAGATCAGGGGAAGATGCACAGTAAAACTGGTTTTACCTGTAGAACTTTCTGCTTGGATACTTCCTCCCAAATGCTCCACCAACTTTTTCACCAACGCTAATCCCAAGCCTGTGCCACCATACTTCCAAGAGTCATGATGGGGAATGCGATAAAATTTATTAAAGATTTGAGATAGTTCCCCTGTAGCAATTTCCACCCCAGAATTGCTCACCTGCAATTGCATCATTGTTTCTGTTGCCCTTGCCGACACTGTAATTTTTTCTCCCGGTGGTGTATACTTACAAGCATTATTTAGTAGTTCACTTAAGATGCGCCCTAATGCATTTTGGTCACTGTTGAAAGGTGGCAGTTGCTCCGGAAGCTCTATCTCCACCAACTGTTGTTGGTTGTAAGCACGAGCCAGAAACGGTTCAATAATTTTGGGGAGCCAGTCTTGTAGTTTAATGATGCTCAGCTCTAAAGGTTCACCCCCTGCTTCTAAACGAGAAAGATCCAACAAATTATTAATCAGGATGAGTTCTCGCACAGATTCATCTTGTAAAATTTGCAAATAGTGTTGGATTTTCCCCTTAGCATCGCCTAAATTCAACGGCTTAAAGCTCACATCCAACATTTTGAGTGCCATTTTGATATTAGCCATGGGAGAACGTAACTCATGGGAGACGGTACTGAGGAAATCGTCCTTGAGGTGATTGAGTCTTTCGAGTTCCTGAGTTTGTTGTTGTGCTGCTTGGTAGAGGCGAGCTTGGCGCAGAGCAATGGCACATTGGTTGGCTACCTGCCGAATTAAACGAATTTCCAACTCTTGAAAGCAGTGGTTAGGTGGAGCTACTAACTTCAATTCCCCCAAAACTCCTTGTTCATCAACAATCGGACAAATTAAAATTGCCGGTCTAACCTGTACTTGTGCTGAAGTCAACAAACAATACTGGCAGTACTCTCCTTGTCGGAGTTGATAGTCAATTTCAGGAAGTTTGGCTATGGGTTCTAATTTGGCTTGAGAAGCAGGTGAAGTACTGTGCTCGTAACAAATGCTAGAACCTCCCGGCTCGATAGCATACACCGAAGCTTGACAACAATCTACTCCTAGGGACAGAGCTAATTGCTCCACTGCTGTTTGTAAGATTTGAGTCTCATCAAGACTATCGCGAACTTGGTCGGTAATTCCTTTGAGGGTTGCTTCCAAATCCAGAGCCTGTTGTAGTTGAGCAGTACGTTGTTCTACTTTCTGTTCAAGCTCACGGTTAAGCTGCTGCACCTGTTGGTACAGTTTACCTTGTTGAATTGCGATCGCTACCTGGGTTGCTAGTTGTTCTAACAAGTCCATTTCCTCTAGTTGCCAGTGTCGGGGTTGGGAGCATTCATAGATAGCGAGCATCGCCAACAATTGATTTTCTTCTGTGATGGGAATGATTAAACCTGCTTGTACTTGCTGTTGATGTAAAAACTGGTGGAATTCTTTCTTGAGTTCTACCTGCTTAATGTCCTCAATGACATAAATGTTTCCCTGTTGATACAATTTTGCCCCTTCCTCCAGCCAGGAACGATCTATTCTGACATCTAGAGATGAACTCCAAGAAGGCTGAGCTGATTGAGCGATAGCCATACCATTTCTTCCGAGCTGATAACAGTAAAGCACCACCCGCTCTGCTTGGAAAAAATGTCGGATTTCTGTGACAGTAGTGTGGAGAATCTCCTTTATATTGAGAGAGCGACGAATCTGTTGAGTAATCTTGCTCAATAAACGTTCCCGCTGATGTTGCTGCCTTAGTGCTGCCTCCGCTTGAGAGCGCTGCTCTTGTGCATGGGCTTCTTTGAGAGCAAAAGAGAGGTATTCTGCTACTTGTTTGAGGGTATCAACCTCATGTTCGCTCCATTGGCGGGGTTTAGGGGAATCAAGGCACAACAAACCGACTAATTTATCTGAGTGATGCAATGGTACATTGACCATGGCTCTGATACCAAAAGACAAAAGCTTATCCACAAAGGGTTCAAACCCAAGAGCCTTAATTAGATTTTCAGTAACAACTGGCTGATAACTGTGCAAGGGCTCAAAGTATTTTGGTAGACCAGATATAATGGGGATGGTTTTATCAAGAGGTGGCATGTCTGGAGGTTGTAGGGAATAAAGCACGGTGATTGCCTGCTCATCAATAGTTGAGTAGACTGCCCTCAAGCTCTTGAAATGTTCGCTGATTTGTTTAACTGTGTGTTCAATAACCTGATAAACTGACATCCCCGCAGTTATTTGAGTCGAGATGCTGTTGAGTAACTCCAGACGAGTTTGACTCTCTTGCAGTTTTTGTTGTGTTTGCTTGTCCCTATAGAGGGTGTAAGTGAGAGTATGCAAACTTTGTTCTTGCTCAAGTTGATTGAGCACTTGATAGCTCAAAGCCGACAACATCTTCATCTGTTTCTGGCTCAGCTCCCTAGAGATATGATCAATTACACAAAGGGAGCCTAACATCTGTCCTTGGGAGTTAATTAAGGGTAAACCAGCATAAAACCTGATATCGGGGTGTGAGGTAACCACTGAGCTACTGTTGCATCGCTCATCAATCCTCATATCAGGAATAACAATAGCCCCATCTCGTGGTACAACCACAGAACACAACTCAAGAACACTGTTTATTTCTGTGACATCCAACCCCACCTGTGCCTTCAACCACATCTGGTTATCTTCGATGAAGCTAATCAAGGCCACTGGAGTTGCACAAATGTGGGCAGCGATACGAGCTAGATCATTTAATGATTCTTCAGAAGTAGTCTCTATGTTGTTCTGAGCCCGACAAAGCCTAGTGGGTACGATTGTTGTTTGCTCAGTATGGAGTATTGATTTCATTCTTGAGCTTTTGTGTGTTTTTAAAGATGGATGGGAAGGTCTTAGTGCAGGTTAGCTTCTAGTAGAAACACCAGCTTGCTTTCTGCTCTATCTTGGGTATGATCAAGTTATCGCAACCGCCACAACGGTTAGGACACTAAGTTTAGCTCGAAATAATAAACGATGTTAATCTGATATCCTAATGACCCTGGCGGCTGCTATGTGTCTTTTATTTTATTTTAATAATACTTTTTAAATTAAGAAATGTAATCAGTAAAAATACGTAATACTCAGATCTTGCACCTGATGTTGAGAACCGGATTTTGAGCAAAATTACAACGAATTCAATTCTACATTTTGAGGTGTGTCACGCCACTACACAAGCGATCACACTAGTGGAATTCAAGGGGAAGTTGTACACTAAACCTGACTTGAAACCTAGGACTTTCTGCTTGGATACTTCCTCCCAAATGCTCCACCAACTTCTTCACCAACGCTAATCCCAAGCCTGTGCCACCATGCTTCCAAGGGTCATGATGGGGAATGCGATAAAATTTATTAAAGATTTGAGATAGTTCCCCTGTAGCAATTTCCACCCCAGAATTGCTCACCTGCAATTGCATCATTGTTTCTGTTGCCCTTGCCGACACTGTAATTTTTTCTCCCGGTGGTGTATACTTACAAGCATTATTTAGTAGTTCACTTAAGATGCGCCCTAATGCATTTTGGTCACTGTTGAAAGGTGGCAGTTGCTCCGGAAGCTCTATCTCCACCAACTGTTGTTGGTTGTAAGCACGAGCCAGAAACGGTTCAATAATTTTGGGGAGCCAGTCTTGTAGTTTAATGATGCTCAGCTCTAAAGGTTCACCCCCTGCTTCTAAACGAGAAAGATCCAACAAATTATTAATCAGGATGAGTTCTCGCACAGATTCATCTTGTAAAATTTGCAAATAGTGTTGGATTTTCCCCTTAGCATCGCCTAAATTCAACGGCTTAAAGCTCACATCCAACATTTTGAGTGCCATTTTGATATTAGCCATGGGAGAACGTAACTCATGGGAGACGGTACTGAGGAAATCGTCCTTGAGGTGATTGAGTCTTTCGAGTTCCTGAGTTTGTTGTTGTGCTGCTTGGTAGAGGCGAGCTTGGCGCAGAGCAATGGCACATTGGTTGGCTACCTGCCGAATTAAACGAATTTCCAACTCTTGAAAGCAGTGGTTAGGTGGAGCTACTAACTTCAATTCCCCCAAAACTCCTTGTTCATCAACAATCGGACAAATTAAAATTGCCGGTCTAACCTGTACTTGTGCTGAAGTCAACAAACAATACTGGCAGTACTCTCCTTGTCGGAGTTGATAGTCAATTTCAGGAAGTTTGGCTATGGGTTCTAATTTGGCTTGAGAAGCAGGTGAAGTACTGTGCTCGTAACAAATGCTAGAACCTCCCGGCTCGATAGCATACACCGAAGCTTGACAACAATCTACTCCTAGGGACAGAGCTAATTGCTCCACTGCTGTTTGTAAGATTTGAGTCTCATCAAGACTATCGCGAACTTGGTCGGTAATTCCTTTGAGGGTTGCTTCCAAATCCAGAGCCTGTTGTAGTTGAGCAGTACGTTGTTCTACTTTCTGTTCAAGCTCACGGTTAAGCTGCTGCACCTGTTGGTACAGTTTACCTTGTTGAATTGCGATCGCTACCTGGGTTGCTAGTTGTTCTAACAAGTCCATTTCCTCTAGTTGCCAGTGTCGGGGTTGGGAGCATTCATAGATAGCGAGCATCGCCAACAATTGATTTTCTTCTGTGATGGGAATGATTAAACCTGCTTGTACTTGCTGTTGATGTAAAAACTGGTGGAATTCTTTCTTGAGTTCTACCTGCTTAATGTCCTCAATGACATAAATGTTTCCCTGTTGATACAATTTTGCCCCTTCCTCCAGCCAGGAACGATCTATTCTGACATCTAGAGATGAACTCCAAGAAGGCTGAGCTGATTGAGCGATAGCCATACCATTTCTTCCGAGCTGATAACAGTAAAGCACCACCCGCTCTGCTTGGAAAAAATGTCGGATTTCTGTGACAGTAGTGTGGAGAATCTCCTTTATATTGAGAGAGCGACGAATCTGTTGAGTAATCTTGCTCAATAAACGTTCCCGCTGATGTTGCTGCCTTAGTGCTGCCTCCGCTTGAGAGCGCTGCTCTTGTGCATGGGCTTCTTTGAGAGCAAAAGAGAGGTATTCTGCTACTTGTTTGAGGGTATCAACCTCATGTTCGCTCCATTGGCGGGGTTTAGGGGAATCAAGGCACAACAAACCGACTAATTTATCTGAGTGATGCAATGGTACATTGACCATGGCTCTGATACCAAAAGACAAAAGCTTATCCACAAAGGGTTCAAACCCAAGAGCCTTAATTAGATTTTCAGTAACAACTGGCTGATAACTGTGCAAGGGCTCAAAGTATTTTGGTAGACCAGATATAATGGGGATGGTTTTATCAAGAGGTGGCATGTCTGGAGGTTGTAGGGAATAAAGCACGGTGATTGCCTGCTCATCAATAGTTGAGTAGACTGCCCTCAAGCTCTTGAAATGTTCGCTGATTTGTTTAACTGTGTGTTCAATAACCTGATAAACTGACATCCCCGCAGTTATTTGAGTCGAGATGCTGTTGAGTAACTCCAGACGAGTTTGACTCTCTTGCAGTTTTTGTTGTGTTTGCTTGTCCCTATAGAGGGTGTAAGTGAGAGTATGCAAACTTTGTTCTTGCTCAAGTTGATTGAGCACTTGATAGCTCAAAGCCGACAACATCTTCATCTGTTTCTGGCTCAGCTCCCTAGAGATATGATCAATTACACAAAGGGAGCCTAACATCTGTCCTTGGGAGTTAATTAAGGGTAAACCAGCATAAAACCTGATATCGGGGTGTGAGGTAACCACTGAGCTACTGTTGCATCGCTCATCAATCCTCATATCAGGAATAACAATAGCCCCATCTCGTGGTACAACCACAGAACACAACTCAAGAACACT
>JAAHGR010000046.1:0-2369 GCA_010672425.1 Symploca sp. SIO2E6 | reverse complement strand
CATAAAACCTGATATCGGGGTGTGAGGTAACCACTGAGCTACTGTTGCATCGCTCATCAATCCTCATATCAGGAATAACAATAGCCCCATCTCGTGGTACAACCACAGAACACAACTCAAGAACACTATTTATTTCTGTGACATCCAACCCCACCCGTGCCTTCAACCACATCTGGTTATCTTCGATGAAGCTAATCAAGGCCACTGGAGTTGCACAAATGTGGGCAGCGATACGAGCTAGATCATTTAATAATTCTTCAGAGGTACTATCTATACTCTGAGTCTGACAAGGCCGAGTGGTTACTATTGTTTGCTTACTATCAAATAGCGATTTCATCTTGAGCGCTTGTGTGTTCTTGAAGATGGATGGGAAAGTCTTACTCCCTCTCTTAGTCTTAACATACAGTGAGGATCGGGAATAACGACATTTTTGCCTTAACTTGTCACCAATGGTCAGACTCATAATTTACTCCATTCAAACCGAAATTGACCATCTTAGTAGATTAGGCCTCTGGCAAAAACAAACAAGCGATGTCATATTGATGATTTTTTGATGAAGAAGTTGCAGTTTTTTGTGAAGAGAGTGTCATAGCTAGGAGCATTCTATAGATAGCGATATAGAATTTCTCATTCGGTCATGGTACATTCGTTATTGGTTTTAATGCTTGTATTAATTTAAGATCAGTGAGTAACCTGACTCTCCCTTCTATATTACTAATCACACTACTGTTGGCGGTAGGTTTGTTGTTCTTCATCCGAGCTTCCGTTAAAGACCGTACTGAACAAGTGCAGCTGATTGCTCAAGAGCCAGAAGAATCACTTTTAAGTAGGTTGCAGCAGTATTTCGACCAGAGAGCCTACCGGATTACGGCAGTTGATGCTGCTACTAATCAAGTTACATTCCAAGGATTTGTTCGACCTAGTTGGTTTCTCGCAATCTTTTTAACAGCGTTAGCGGCCTGTAGTATCTTTTGTTTTGCGCTAGTTCTCTCGTCGCTGTACCCCAAATTTACCAGTATTTTTCTGGGACTAGTGCTCCTAGCACCAACAGCAGGAGTCTTTTATTGGAAAAACGCGGGACGCAATGAGGAGGTTTTCCTTAAGGTCGAACCATTCACTACTGAAGAAACTACTCAAAGCTTGATTACTGTTACAGCTCATCGTGATGAACTTGCTCAGCTGCAACAGACTCTGAAACTCAAACCTTCCCTTTAGCACTTCAGCTATCAGCTGTTAGCTTTTTGGCTGAGGTGCAGCAAGTGCTAACCTTACTCAATCCTATTGATCATGTATGTACCGGAAACCAACGAAAAAATGGAAACGGCTGTACCAAACCTCTACGAAGTCGATTTCCACGCCTGGACACAGGAACAAGTTTCATTACTTCGCAAAAATCAGTGGGGTCAGCTTGACTTGCTTAATCTAATTGAGGAGATTGAATCGTTGGGGAAACAGCAACGTCAGGAACTGAGAAATCGCTTAAGTGTGCTGATTGGACATTTACTGAAATGGGAGTACCAACCCCAACGCCGGAGCCGGAGTTGGCTGGCAACGATTCGGGTGCAGCGTCTGGATGTTTTGGAATTGCTCGAAGACAATCCAAGTCTCAAACCTTACTTAGAAGAAGCACTTCAGAAGGCTTATGCGAAGGGTGTTCTTCTGGCTGTCAGAGAAACTGATTTGCCTAGGGATACTTTTCCTATAAGCTGTCTATACAGTTTACAGGCAATTTTAAGCGATCGCTTTTTTCCTGGGGAAAGCAGTGAGTTGGTAAGAGAAGGGGAGTAAAGGTTGAGTTTCACTCTAGTGACATACTCCTACACTTACCTGAAGGGAAGTGTAGGCTTCTCAGCGACTCCCTGTACCCCGTCGGACATTAACTGAGCTTTATACCAAAAATTAAAGGAATGAGTCTCTAGATAAAAAGTGCAGGAGAAACATTAAAGAAGTCTCCTAGTTTTTTGGCCTGAGTTTTGCTAATCTCTCTTTTACCATTAACTATTTCTGAGACAACTCCTTTAGAACCTATTATTCCTACCAAATCAGCTTGTTTGTTTCCACGAGCTTCCATCAGATGCAACAGAATATCAAGCGGAGGTGATGGCTCAAGTTGTACTTGGCTTTCTTCGTAATCTTCGACAATCATGGCAAAAAGATCTAGTAGTATATTTTCCTCCGGAGTCAGCTCTTCACGCATCATCAATTGGTCTATAGAATCAATGGCATGATTGTATGATTCCTCAGATACAATAACTTGGGGTTGGTATTGCAATAAGAGTGAGCCATATTTCTCTTTTTCTAGAGTATTATTCATACTGGTCTCTGCCTCAACTTTAGTTTGATTAATATTTTTCCTTGGTTGCCTGGAA
>JAAHGR010000459.1 GCA_010672425.1 Symploca sp. SIO2E6 | reverse complement strand
ATAACCTGTTTACCCAAATATTGCTAAACCCGCCCCGACCCAATACTGCTCGCTTAAGGGAAGATGGAGAGGACAAGGGAGACAAGGAGGATGTGGTCATTGTGGGCAATAGTTTATATGCGCACACTTACTCTATTATTCTGAATAATAACAAAAAATCATCCTAATTGCAACCAATATATAAATTGTTGAATTGTTAAATTGTTAAATTGTTAAATTGTTAAATTGTTAAATTGTAGGGGCGGGTTAACCAATAATATAACCTGTTTACCCAAATATTGCTAAACCTGCCCCGACCCAATACTGCTCGCTTAAGGGAAGATTGTTGAATTGTTGTTTGCCGAGTTGTAGGGCCGGTTTCACCAATAATATAACCGGTTTACCCAGATATTGCTAAACCTACCTTGAATCAATACTGCTCGCTTAAGGGAAGATGGAGAGGACAAGGGAGATGGGGATATAGTTTATATGCGCACACCTACTCCATTATTCAGAATAATAACAAAAAGTCATCCTAATTGCAACCAATAAATACAGCAGTTTGCTCTTCTAGATGCGGGATAGATAATACCATTTACAAAAAGTAGCTGGAGACTTAGTGGAAACGAGCATTCTCAGTACTTTTTGTATCACACAATACAAACATTTCAATTCTCGCTTGTGAGCAAAAGTTTTGTATCTACTCCCCATATTCAACCATGTAGGGGCGGGTTCGCTCAATATATTTCTCTTCAACGATCACTAAACTAAACCCGCCCCGGCATGAGGCTACTTGCTGCGATCGCACAAATTTTATCTTCCTACATTTGCTTGATACAAAAGAGCTAATCTCCCGAAGAAGATTAGCTTTTATTCCTGAATTTGTTTCTATTCAAGTAGTTTTCCCAGCGAGTGGGAAGGAAAAATTTCAGCAAGTGAGCTAACAAAAGCTCTTGAGTTTCCATTCAAGTAGTTTTCCCAGCGAGTGGGAAGCAAAGACCCTCATGCAGAATTATTCCGCCCCCGTGGTTTCCATTCAAGTAGTTTTCCCAGCGAGTGGGAAGAGTTGCAAAGCTTCTTGGATCCTTTGAATCCAAAAGTTTCCATTCAAGTAGTTTTCCCAGCGAGTGGGAAGTGAAATTCGCCCAATACGGCGGATATATCGACGTTTACTTTCAGTTTCCATTCAAGTAGTTTTCCCAGCGAGTGGGAAGAGTTCGTTCAGGGAGCCTTACCCCGTAAGGGTTTCAGCCGCCAAATCGACACCACTCCAAAAATTGTACCACATCCTTGTAAAAATCGAGTCAAACATGCACCTCAAACCCTGTCCCTGTAAGGCATCGACACCACTCAACGAAAAATATAGGGTTTCAGCGATTTGGCGAGTGGTGTCGATTTTTGGATTGAAAGGCTTTTCTGGTAAGGCTTTCAGGAGAATTTTCACACAATTACCTTCCGCATCACTTTGTCGTCTATTGGCATAGCAAATTAGTAGGTTGGTCTTAATACAGCAGTTTGCTCTGCTATGCGGTACAGTGTTGATCCCCCTCGCATCCCCCTTGGATCCCCCTCCCGTCCCCCTTAATAAGGGGGAAGCCAGAGGATGCTAGGCTTTTAGTTCCACGGAGACTTTTAGAAAAGTGTACTTCATGACGAAGCTGATACCAAATCCGGTATACAAAAACCCGTTATATCCCACTCTGTAGAGACGTTGCATGCAACGTCTCTACAGGGTTATCGCTGTTCCCTATTAATTCCTAATAAAATCGGCAATATAGCCGCTTCGTTAAAATTCAACTCTGGGTGGGTTTGAGAATATAAGGCTACTGAAGTTCCCCCATCTAGGTTCATAACCTGTAAGGTTTTACCGGCAAAAACAGACAGGGTTAATAAATACTCTGCCAAGTCATCTAATTTTACCTTATTTTCAGTAATCATAAAATATTTCCTTTGGTCTTCTTCTGTATAAGCCAGCAATGTCCTTCTAAAGGGTAAAAGACCATTGAGGGATTGCTCGATATATTTGGTGGTTACTTGATTATTGTCTATAATAAGAGGGCCAGACTGGAACTCAATATTAGTTTCCTGAGTTGAAGGTTGAAATAGTTGAGCCTCGACAAAGTTCAGCCCTCCGGTATTCAGGTTATATTGAACAATATGGGACAGTTGTGGATCTTCCTTGAGGGGAGTTTTTTCTTGACCTAGCACAGAAAGCCAGCCAGCATGTTCTTGCGATGCTTCAAAAAATGAGCCATTGATCAGGTATCGATAGTTAGATTCTGTGGCTAAAGTTTTGAGGGACAGAGCCTGGGATGGTTGGTAGATGAAATCAAAGTTGCCAACAAAGGAAACAATCGTGAGGTCATAATTATCGAACTGATATACCATGATCTCACCATCTTGAAGCTGCGAATCAGGATAGATGGTTGGTCTAGAGGATTGTTCTTGAGTTGAGCTTTTTATCCATTGGACAGCAGCTGTTCCTGTTCCCCCTAAACCAAGGAGTAGGATAATACACAAGCCTATTTTTATTGTTTTGTTCATCAGAGTACCTTATCATAGGATCGGGTTTGGGCGTATCAGAATATCTTCTAATGGGATTGGGTTTGGGCGCACGTCGGTGCGCCCCTACGTTATTTTAAATTCCTTACTTATGGCTGTGATATCCTGTGGCATAACTACACTATACTATACAAGCGATCGCGACAGTATTCCCGATGGGTCAAGCAATTGAAGATTGAAGATTGAAGATTTTAGATTTACCCCCTAAATTTATTTAGGGGCTTGTGACCGTTTGAATTCTTCAATCTAAAATCTAAAATCTAAAATCTAAAATTTCTCTGGTCACTTAAATTCTTGCTTCAAGCCCTAAATTTATGCAAATATCCCCTTATGAGCTATCCAAAAATCGCATTTACTACATTAATTACCTGCCTGGGTATTGTACTTACTCCTCGCCTACTCCTAGGTATGACTATTACCCGTCCTGAATTATCTTCCTTTGCTCAGGGACAAAGTTTCGATGAGATAGAAGTTGCTCGCCAAATAGCTAATCAGCCCAACGAATTAACAGAGCCAGTGGTTCCTCTTCCTGTACCTCCTCTGTTGCTGACTCCTAGACCGAGGTTTTGTCTTGTTGCTATTTCTCCTCCTTCTATTTCTCCCTTGCGTCTTCTTCAGTTGACTACTCCTCCTAGAATTTCTAATGTGACTCCCCGTTACATTTCATCGAAAGACAGAATTTTGAGTAAGATTGCCCTCCAGTATGCATCAATAGGTGAATCTGAGCAATCTTTGCAGACTGTCCAAACTATTCAAGATGAATTTACCAAAACTAATACTCTGGTGGATATCGCTCAACTGTACCTAGAAGCAGAAAAACCACAACTAGCTATTCCTGTCCTCGCACAATCTTTCCAGAGTGCTCAAACTATTGAAGATGAATCTACCAAAACTGATAATCTAGTAAAGATAGCTCAGCTTTACCTAGATATAGGAGAACCACAACTAGCTATTCCTGTCCTCGCACAATCTTTCCAGACTGCCCAAACTATTGAAAGTGAATCTACCAAAGCTGATAATCTAGTAAAGATAGCTCAGCTGTACCTAGATATAGGAGAACCACAGCTAATCCTCTCCCAAGCTTTACCAATTGTCCAAAACCTCAGAACGAGCTATCAGCAAATAACTCTACTAACAACAATCGCTCTCAAGTTAACTGAAGCTGGACAACTGTCCCCAGCTTTGCAGATAGCCAATAGTCAAACAACAGAATATGATCAAGTCAATATCCTAGTTAAAATAGCAATCAAGTTAGCTCAAATTGGGGAAGTATCCCGTGCTCGAGAAGTTGCCCAAAAGCTAGAAAGAGACAACGAACTTAAGGTATTGTCCGGGATTGCTGAACATTACATCACAACTGGACAATACGATCAAGCTATCCAACTTGCCCAAAGCGTCAAGGATTACTGCCACCAAGCCAGGATATCACACGAGATAGTTGGTTATTTACTCAATGCCGAACAATATGACCTCGCCTTGCAGAATGCTCAGATGATTGAGTATAGACCGACAAAATATCAAGCCTTAAAGAATATCGTTATCACATTGGCTCAAACCAGAAAATTTGACCAAGCGCTGCAAATTGCCCAAAGTATAGAATCTGTCCAAATCCAAGCTGAGGCGCTTACTCAGATAGCTATCCAGTTAGTTGAGGCAGGACAACAGGGTAAAGCTTCAGAGGTTTTATCTCAAGCTTTGGAGATGACAGAATCGATGAATAGTGAGCGATTGGGAATTGGTAATTGAGAATTGGGAATTGGTAATTGAGAATTGGGCATTGGGCATTGGGAATTGGGAATTGGGCATTAGTGTGCTCATCATAAAATGCGTTGCAAGCTTACGCTTACCCAGAGTGCTTTTAACCTTGTTGTCACGATATATTGGGTTAAATTGTTAAATTGTTAAATTGTTAATTGCCGAGTTGTAGGGGCGGGTTCACCAATAATATAACCTGTTTACCCAAATATTGCTAAACCCGCCCCGGCGTATGGTAAGCTCATCTTGGGTTATACCGGGGCGGGTTTATCTCATTGACTGGTCGATGTGCTAGATAGCTGGTTAACCCGCCCCTACGGTATTTTATCAATTTATCTCTATAAAAAATCTCTAGTTACTTTTTGTAAATGGTATAATCTTGTTAAGTTACGCACAAATTTTCACTAAGGCTGCTTGCTGCGATCGCACAAATTTTGTCTTCCCACATTTGCTTGATGCAAAAGAGCTAATCTCCCTAAATAGTTTATATGTGCACGCCTTCTCTATTATTCAGGATAATAACAAAAAATTATCCCAATTGCAAGCAATATATAAATTGTTAAATTGTTAAATTGTTAAATTGTTAATTGCAGAATTGTAGGGGTGGGTTCACCAATACAGCGCTTTGCGATGTTATGAGGTACAGTAAGAAAAATCCCCCTAAATCCCCCTTAGAAAGGGGGACTTTTACTGCCCCCCTTTCTAAGGGGGGTTGGGGGGATAAAGGTGTACCACATAACAGCGAAAACTGCTGTAATATAGCCTGTTTACCCAAATATTGCTAAACCCGCCCCGGCGTCTGGTAAGCTCATCTTGGGTTATACCGAGGCGGGTTTAAGCTCTGGAGTTTAGACTAAACTCCAGGTATTTTGAATTTTGAATGCAAGAATTTTGAATTCGCTGTCAGGCGCTCATTACTTATTACTAAACAACTTAAAATAGATTCCTGCCCAAAATTCCTTGATCGGAAAAGCCACAAAAGTTAAAGGATTAATCGTGACAATAATATTGCGCACATCCCTCACCGCTAACTGCACAATTTGCTGGGCAACCCAGTTAGCAGACATCACTCCCATCGGATTAAGCTTACTCTTGAATGGTCCCAAAATCAGTTTCCTGACTACACAAGGAGCATCCAAACGCCGCAGAGTTATTAAGTCTCCCAAGGCTCGTTTGGTCAATTCATACAGGGGACTAAACGCTGGAGAGACTTCTGCTTCGGAAGTATTCACCCAAACCTCCTTACAAGCAATATCTTCATTAGTCCGAACAGTAGTAAAAAACAACTCCAGCAACCGCCAACTAGAAAAAGTATTGACTTCATAGGATTTAGCGATTGCTTCTTTACTCCTGTTGCCATGCAGATTAATTCCGTGGTTAAGAATCAGTATATCCACCTTCTGCAATTCTGCTGCCAAGTCTGACTCTTGCCCCACTTGCCAGGTAATCGTTTTTATTGGTAGATTTTCCCCATTCACAGTCAAGCTTACCATTTGCTCCTGGGAAGTCAAAGCAATCAGTTTTGCTCCCCGGTGGTGAAGATGTTGCAGGAGTGCTTTGCCTAAAGTTCCTGATGCTCCAGTAATGGCAATGGTTTTACCTTGGAGAGAGACTGCCGTACCCATGAGTTTGTCCAGCAAAGTGAAAGTGCTACTATAGTAAGCCTTAGGATTATCAAAATGATGTTTCCAATGGTAGGGGCGATTAACTATCCAGTTTGCAGGGGGGGTCAGAAAAGAACCGGGGAGATGGGTTTTATCCGTGAATTGGTCAGCAAACTTGATACCAGTACCACGAGCGATCGCACCAGCTAAAAAGACTAAACTATACAGGAAACCTGCTAAAGCTGGCAGTTGCTGCTGTGGTGCCCAAAGATAGGCCAACCACCAAATTAGCAGACTTAAGAGCAACATCACCAGAGCTTCGGGCACATCATTGCGCCAATGAGCTTGTCGATAAATTGCTTCACTGACTCGGGTTAAATCAGGACGGAAGACCCGATGATGCCATGCATGTAGTCGATACAGAGGTGACCAATGATGAGACAAAACATGGTATAAATCCCGCACCACTTCCACCCACACAACAGAACTTCCTCCCCAAACTGCTGTGGCTATCCAATAAGTCACCATATGCTCTGGTACACCTCTTAAATCTCAATCTGCAAAATGATAAATGTACCAATTGTAGAATGTGTTAGGGAAGCCTAACACATTGCGAGTTAATAGTGCTTGGTTAAGGAGAGATGGGGAGGTGGGGAGGTGGGGAGGTGGGGAGATGGGGGAGACAAGGGAGACAAGGGAGACAAGGGAGA
>JAAHGR010000458.1 GCA_010672425.1 Symploca sp. SIO2E6 | reverse complement strand
GGTTGGTCTTAATATTTATCGTTGGGACAAGGCAGAGGGCAGAAGGCTCCAAGGCAGAAGGGAAGAGGATTTTAGTCCCCTTAATATTTGTCAACATACTTTCGTTTATTTATGCCTACCTACTTATTACTTATTACTTATTACTTATTACTTCAAAACCAGAGTCAATCCCTAAATAATGATGACTACTCAATTAAGTGAACAGGTTCTTGAGCTCATTGCTAAAGCCAGAATTATCAGCCTTGCTAGCTGGCAAGACTCTTATCCCTCAGAAGTGATTCGATTGTTCCAAACGGCGGATGAAGAAAGACGCTATCTAAGTGATGGGGATTTGGAGCAAATCCAAGCAGCTTCCCCTCAAACTGAGGGTTTAATTAATATAGCCCGATTGCTGCGCGATCGCGCTTCTGAGATTATAGATGAAGCAAGGATACAAGTTTTGGCTCAATTTCCCGATATTACCCAACCCGGAGGAGATCTTTATCCAGCAAAACGAGCCGAAAATTGTTGGCGGGATTTCTGGCATTTCCTCCGTTGCATTACCTATGGTATTGCTGGAAGCAATAGCCAGTTTACTAGCTCAGAGGGACTTCACTATATGAACTTGTTGTATCAGGAGTTGCAAGTGCCTTTGGAGGCAATGGTAGTGGGATTAGAAGGTATCAAGGCGGCTAGTTTAAAGCGAGTACTTAATCTGAAAATAGATGCGGGGACGCCGGGACGCCGGGACGCGGAGACACCAGAATTTTCATCCTTCGTTGTGAAGGAAAGTTCATGGGAGTCTGACTTGGAACCGGAAATTATAGTACCATTCTTCGATCATTTAATTACTCAGCTCAAAGCTTTCACTTATGGGTAATAAGGGAATGGGGAATGGGGAATTGGGAATAGTGAGAAGGAAAAGATTTTTAACCACCTACTACCTACCACCTAACACCTAGACCTAGCAGCCAATACAAGCTCTTACGATCTCTAATAAAGATTCTCTAATTTGGCTATCTGTATCACTGCTGGGAGAACTGAACAAGTGTAACAAATTTTCTTTGACTTCCTCTTCTTCCGCTTCCTGCTTTTGCCTTCCTTCTAACTCTTCTATTTTTTGACGCCATTCTCTCCTACTTCTAAAGGATTGATTACTAACCTCTTTGATCTGTTCGCGATAACTTGTTTCTGTATCCAAATCAAAGACAAACATAAAATAAGAGAGGTCTTTTGACATAATCCTATTGGATATGGCTAGTGCTGACTCATCTGGGGCAACTTGCCAGACTTGTTCAAATACTCTACATAACTCATAGGCGAGCCAATTATTACTATTTTTATAGTTTTGTTGTATTTGTTGGAGTTTGTCAATTTTGCTGAGAGTTGCCATTTTTTTTAGTGATTACCCTGGATTTATCTATGAGAGTACTTTAGTTTAGTCTCCCTCTATTATGGATCATTTTGAGCCACTAATCAAAATTCTCTGTTGCCTGGGTGAACGCAATTTTCGTGGGATTTTAATTCTCCGTGTCTCCGTGTCTCCGTGTCTCCGTGTCTCCGCGTCCCCGCGTCTCCGCGTCTCATTGTCAGAACATTGTTAATTTCCAGAGGGGTAAATTTTCAATTAGCTCGATTTTGGCTCCGTATTCTTGCTCTAGTCCTTGACGTAATGTTTCTGAAGGATAGAACAAGAATAGATCACTAAATCCAGTGGGAATTGGGGGAATATAAATCTGAGGTTGACCGACTAACTGAAATTTCACCTTTTCCTCCAGCAAATAACTCAGAGAAATGAGCTCACCAGTGTTAATATCAGCAGGATTGCTAATTACCAATGGTTGAGATGCTTGGTTAATGATTCTGGCAGACGGGGGATTGTGGTTACTAGATGATTTATGCCACCAGCTGTCTGCTTGGGAACTAATGACACAACACATAATTCCACAGCTAATTACTATAGCCATGATGCCTTGCCAAATTTGCCGTTGCCAGGAACTAATCTGAATATAGACGCGGGGACGCGGAGACGCGGGGATCTGGAGAAGGGAATTTTCATGTATGGTAGTAAAATTGTTTTCATTGGGACTGCTTTCTGCCTCCCGCCTCCGGTTCCCCTCCTGGGAGGGGTTAGGGGTGGGTTCTACCTCCTGCCAACTGCCTCCGGTTCCCCTCCTGGGAGGGGTTAGGGGTGGGTTCTGCCTCCTGCCAACTGCCAGATAAGCAAAAAGATAGGCAACAGCTAACTGGATACCAAGGAAACAAGGGATAAAATACCGAGTGGAAGCTGAGCGTTGGCCACCGAAGATTAAATCTGGCAAGATGAGGGGAAGGGTATTAGCCAGAATCATAGTCAGAATTAATAACCAAACTGGTTGAGGAGTATGACGACAGAGGAAGTAGATGGCGTATGCGACTAAGATGAATAGTATTGGTGGCACGATATAGGTTAAGGGATGATGAGAGGAAAAGAATAAATCAATAAAAATACTGTTTAGATTTAAGAACCAACAACCGATTAAAAGTAATGGTGATATTGATGCCTTAGTCCAGGTGGTGTTTTCTTGTAATGATTGCCACTTAGTAATAATTAGTAACAGCCAAGGTGCAAAAGTGATCATTGCCACCAAGGATGCGATCAGATAGGTTTTGAGAGTCTTCGTCCAGCGAAAATTTTCTACAGTAACTACATAAATTCCCTGTCCTATCACTCCCAGAACGGAAAACAGTGATGTATACAATCCCAAGATTAAAGTTGTTGCATAAACAACCCAGCTACTGTTGTTTTTGAGACGCATAGCTCTGATGAGTGCAGCATTGGTAAGTAAAATAGTTACTGTCCACAGACTGTACTGCCGTGCTTCTTGAGCATAGAGGACGTGAAAAGGGGAAATACTCAACAAAGCGATCGCGATCCACCCTACTAAGGATGGGGGGATGGGGGGATTGGGGAGAGATGGGGTTAGTTTATCTGAGTAGTATTGCCCCACCGAGTTAGAATCAATAAGGCTTTCCCCTGGTAAGGTTAATTTAGATAATTCCCAGCACAACCAATAGATACTAGGAAATGCCAGCAAACTAATGATTGCTGACAAACTTCTAATCACAGCAACTGAACTACCAAATAGCTGCTCCCAAAATCTGGCTATCAGGTAATACAGAGGAGGATGTTCCGGGTGTCCAGCTAAAGCTTTGATCGTATTATCTAACCCTTTATCTCGGCTAAGCTGCTGATATTTCTGTAGTTCTTGGGTTCCAACGACTTGATCTGTAAAAATTTCTCTACCCACTTCATCTCCAGTATAACCAGCAATCCGAATCGAAGTATAAACTTCATCGTGCCAATAGACTTTGTGCTCAAGATTGACAAAGCGAAAAAAAATGCCTAATACCAATACAGTAATGAGTAATGAGTAATGAGTAATGAGTAATGAGTGATGAGTAGATATAGATTTTTTTCTTCTTCGTATCCCCATCTTCCTTGCCCTCCTTATCTTCCTTATCTCCCTATCCCCCAATCCCCCCATCTCCCCATCCAGCCATCTCCCTTGTCTCTAAACTACCAAATCAGATGTACTATGCTAGTAGTATAAAAAATTCATTGATAAAGCTGATTTTGTCCGGAATTGCTCAAAAAAACCAGATAAATGGAGAGATATTGTGTTCTTCTGACAGATGTCAGAAGGCAGAAGGGAATAGGGAAAGACCTTGTTGTTTTCGGAGAAATTATATCTTCCTCTGGGAGGAAGAATTATTAGTGGTGCCAACTCTGCTGTTACTCTTATCACCTTAGCTGAATCAGAGGTATGCCACCAAAAGCTCACATAGAACCTTACCTCACTGTGGAGGAAATCAAGCGCCACTACCGAAGATCTAAAGATACCACTGAAGCGCGACGGTGGCACCTCCTGCAATTAGTTGCTCAACGATGGACGATTAAGGAAGCGGCTCAAATTGTCGGTTTGAACTACGATTATGCTAAAGAAATCGTCAAGCGCTACAATCGTGAAGGCCCTATCGGGATGAAAAACCGTTCCAAAGATCGCCAACCTCCACCTCCCAGAACCCTACTAACCCCAGAGCAACAGCAGGAACTGCGACAAGTTTTGCAAGGTCCGGCTCCCGGGGGTGGCTCGTGGTCCGGTCCAAAAGTTGCCAAGTGGATTGCGAGGAAAACTGGCCGCAAATGGGTGTGGCCTCAGCGAGGCTGGGATTACCTCAAACGGTTGGGAGTTAAGTAGGTGGCAGGAATTAAGAATTAAGAATAGGGATTTGGTGAGTTGCAGTATCTTCCTTGTCTTCCTACTACCTGTTTCTCACACCATTAACCATGAACAACTGCTACAGTATTAAACTATCCCGAATTCTTAAGGAAAAATGAATACAGTTGACGATAAGACAGTTGTCCAAGAATATTTTAATGCTACCGGTTTTGACCGGTGGCGACGGATTTACGGCGATGGTGAGGTGAACAAAGTTCAGCTGGATATTCGTATTGGACATCAACAAACAGTCGAGAAAGTCCTCTGTTGGTTGCAAGCAGATGGCAATTTGGCTAGTTTATCTGTCTGTGATGCAGGTTGTGGTGTTGGTAGCCTCAGTATTCCCCTAGCTGAAGCTGGTGCTCAAGTCTTTGCTAGTGATATCTCTGAAAAAATGGTGGGGGAAGCTGCCGAAAAAGCGAAAGATCGTTTGGGTGATAGCAAGAATCCTACTTTTCTGGTGCAGGATTTGGAGGAATTGAGTGGTAGCTACCACACGGTTGTTTGTTTAGATGTGTTAATTCACTATCCCCAAGATAAGGCAGCACAAATGATTTCTCACCTAGCCAAACTAGCAGAGTCTCGTCTCATTCTCAGCTTTGCTCCTAAAACCTTAGCACTGACTTTGCTCAAAAAAATTGGTGAATTTTTCCCAGGACCCAGTAAAGCTACCCGCGCTTACCAGCACCGGGAAGCTGACGTTATTCAAATATTGGCAGACAATGGTTTTGCGGTTCAACGCAACGATATGACTAGCACACGCTTTTACTTCTCCCGTTTATTGGAAGCAACTCGGATTTCTCAATAGTTTGTCGTTTGTTGTTGATTGTTGGTTGTTTGTTGTTTGTCATTAGTAAAGGTTTAAGCCGTATTAAAGCAGGAGGCAGTCCCTAGGAAAAAATGTCACTACCGGGTGATGCAAGTAGTCTCTTCCCTCAACTTCTCACAAAATTCATCGAAACTTCACCTAGTCTATATCCAAAAGCTATTAAACAACCTTAGACTAGAAGTGTAAATGCACCGTGAGCAAGCCCTCGAATACCGGACGAGGGCTTTTTGTTACTATACCAAATAATATTCTCTCGTTGAAGAAAATTCACTATTATTAATGAAAGAATTGCCGTGACACGCTTAAAAATGTAGGTTGGGTGTAACTAATTAACTCATCCCCCGGAAGACAGCACGGGGGATTGCACTTCGTGCCGCTACGCTAACGTGTTATTTGTTGTTAGTTGTTGGTTGTTTGTAAAGAAACAAAAAACAAAAAACAAACAACTAAGCGGCGGGCGGCTATCCCTCCCATCTAGAGAAGGAATGGGCTTCCCGCCGCTTTTGGTGAAACCCAACGAAACCTGCTCCATTGTTGGGTTACGCTACCGCTTCACCCAACCTACTTATTCCACCATTTTAGCTGTACCACGCGCCACTACATCCCAATCAAATCAAAACCTCAAAGCGCTCCTCTGTAGAATCTTCAAAGATGGCTCCTCGCCGGAGCAAGACAAGTCTTGTTTCCTGAGAAATTCCCCTATTCCTGATAAACCGAGCATTTTCAACATTGGCACTCCTTAAGTCTGCATCAGTGAGGTCAGCACCATGAAAGTTGGCACAACCCAACTCAGCAAGGTTGAGATTAGCACGGATCAGGTTAGCATTCTCTAAATTGGCATTGAATAGGTCAGCAAGGCTAAGATCCGCACTCCTGAGATCTGTCCCCTTGAGTTCAGCATTACTCAGGTTACTGCGAATTAGATCAGCACCCCTCAGGTTAGTACCCAACAGATGAGCACTGCTTAAATTGGCACGGATCAGATTAGCACCGTCTAGATCAGCAAGGCTTAAATCAGCACCTTTGAGATTGATGCCCATTAATCTAGCACGGCTGAGTTTGACTTCACTCAGGTCAGCTTCGCTCAAATTAGCACTACCGATATCAGCTCCTCTGAGATTAGCACCACCTAAATAGGCACGCATTAAAAAAGCCTCTCTGAGATTAGCATCCCTCAGGTCTGCGTGACCCAAGTTCGTTCCCCTCAATTTGGCATTACTCAAATCAATACCGCAGAGTTTACTATTGTAGAGATTCGCTCCCCTGAGGTCAGCCTCTCGGAAGTCAGCTTCGATCAACTCGGCATAGCTGATGTCGGCATAACTCAGATTAGCACTCTCCAATCTAGCATTTTTGAGGTCAGCCCCTCGGAAGTGAGCTCCCCTGAGATCAGCACTTCTGAGATCAGCTCCTCTGAGATCAGCTCCTCTGAGATCAGCTCCTCTGAGATCAGCTCCTCACCCAATTCTTCATTCTAAATTCTAAATTCTAAATTCTTCCTCGTCCATTCCTTAACCTGCACATCCGAATCGTTTTCGGCTCTAT
>JAAHGR010000457.1:2769-6616 GCA_010672425.1 Symploca sp. SIO2E6 | reverse complement strand
AGATCAAAACAGCCATACCTATTCAGCAGCCCCTAGTTACTGGTTGTTTCCTGCCTCCTGCCTTCTGCCTCTTGCCTCCTGCCTTCTGCCTCTTGCCTCTTGCCTCCTGCCTCTTGCCTCCTGCCTTCTGCCTCTTGCCTCCTGCCTTCTGCCTCCTGCCTCCTGCCTTCTGCCTCCTGCCTCCTGCCTCCTGCCTCCTTCCTTGGAGCCTTATTGCTCAAAAGCAAATAGCAGTTCATCTGTCCCTTACCCTTCACCTGAACCGAGCCACGGTCTTTAAACAAATACTGATGTCTGAGATGCTTGTAGGTTGTTTCTGATACCTGAATGCCACCGGGAATACCGTGAGATTCCATCCGGCTAGCAATATTGACGGTATCACCCCACAAGTCGTAGACGAACTTTTTTCTACCGATAATACCCGCGACTACTGGTCCTGTATTAATCCCAATACGAATACTTAAAGCATTGCCCGTCTCTTGAGAAAATCTTTTAATTGCCAATTGCATATCTATGGCCATTGCCGCCATCGCAGCAGCGTGATCTGGCTTTTCCTCCGGTAGACCTCCTACTACCATATAGGCATCCCCAATCGTCTTGATTTTTTCCAAACCATGTTTTTCTGTCAACTGATCAAACTCAGAAAAAATGATATTGAGAATCCCTACTAATTCCTCGGGCGAAATTTGAGTAGCTAGCTCAGTAAAACCAACAATATCAGCAAACAGTACGGTCACCGACGTAAAACTATCAGCAATTTTACCTTCCTCTTGCTTCAATCTTTCGGCAATTGACTTAGGTAAAATATTTAGCAGTAGGCGTTCTGAGTTTTGCTGTTCTAGGGCTAATCTTTTCAAAGTCGAGGCAAATAGTTGGGCAACTGTCCCTGCTGCTAATACCGCTACGACCAAGGCTGCCACCAGGATTATTTTCGCTGTCCTGATGCTCAAATCTATGCTATAGTCAGCCTGCTGAACCTCAGAATCTATGAGTGTAATTAACTGTTGGGAAACTTCGTGGGACTTTTGATCAAAATCATTAAGCTTATCCTGAATTTCTTGATCAAACTTGACGATTTCTGTGGCCGCAGACTTGTATTTATCCAGATACCCTATAGCTTCAGAACGCTGAGTTGCATCTAACTTAGAACTTACTAAAATAGCATTACGCAGTCGTTGTGAGGCTTGAGACATTGATTGCCTTTTATCCGGCTGGCGGGTGGAGAGATATTCTTTTTCCGAGGACTGCATTTCTAGAAAGGCAAGCATCAAGTCTGCTTCCTTGGCTAGCTCCAACCTTTCTTTCAACATTTGTGCATTATGTTTTAGTTGGGCTAGCTCACCCACATCATCAATGCCTAAATTACTCACCTTACCAACAGTTTCATTAAAACTTTGGGAATAATTAGCTACCATTTCCACATAATTCAGGTGGCTTTGGCGCAATTCAGTACTGATTTGAATATCTTTAATTAACTCTTGCAACTCATCTCCCACTACTAATATTTGCTCAATCTGAGTTTGGTGTTGTTGCCGGTAATTATTAATAGCATCACTGGAAACACTTGTAGCTGGCCAGTTGAGAAAAAACTGTCTTTCGATGCGGGTGGCTTTCCTTAATTCTGCATCCATCTGAAACACCAGTCTCTTAACCTTAGTACTAGTTAAAATCGCATGTTTCATCTGACGGCTTACGTTGTTCATGGAAAATAAACCACTGAAAGCCACAATCACCATTAAGAATAGTAAAGTAATAAATGCTAAGTTAAATTTAGTAGTGATGCTCAGTTTGTGCCGAGTTAAAGCCAAGTGCTTCCATAAATTCATTGGTAAGTTCAGTAGTTCAGTAGTTCAGCAAGAATAGAGAAAATCTAAAATCTAAAATCTAAAATCTCCCCCAGAACCATAACGCCATGCTTCTAGCCAACGGTGATAGTAATATTTTGGTAGAGGTGATAACCTTGCTAAAGGAAGATCCATTAGTTCTCCCAAAGGAGACAAGCCTGTGTAAACCCCTAAATTAAGGTAATGAACCAACCAATCCAAGAGGGTAGCCAGTCCCACTTGCGGAATCACCGGTATCACTAGTCCCGGCTTAGTTAGGGAAGTTAAGAACAGAGTTTTGGAGAGTCCCGAAAACTGGACAACATCTTGTAGGAATGGGTTTAGTACATCATCCCCCAATTGGGACATTGCCTGAAAGACACCAGAAAGTAGCTCATTGATTTGATTGGGAGCCAGCTGTTGTTCGATACCAACACTCATGGCTCTCTGAAACATCCAAGTTACGCCAATGTTGGGTTGATAGGGTTGCAGTTGGAAGAGAGCATTTTTGGTTAAGGCATCAGCTTGGAGAGCCTCATTAGTACCTACTGTCAGACGCTGGAGATGTCGCACCATGGAGCCAAACCCACCAAAACTTACAGGAGATTGAGAGCCACTGCTATCCCCTACTGGTAAAATACGGTTCCAAGGCATTTTGATGGGACTTTGGCGGTAGGAAGGAAAAAAACCGAACAGCACCCGCTGGAAGTCGATTTGAGATAGTTCCACATCCTGATACTCTGGTAACAGGCGTAGGTACTCCTCGCAGAAAAACTCTAAACTCGGGCGTTTTGGATGAGCATCTAAGTAGGTAAATAAATAAGTAGTCCTGCCATCTCGTGCTGGAAATGCTTCCCAGAAATATTGACATTGATGCAAAATCGGTGTAAAAGAGACAATAAGATCACCTGTGTTATTTTCAGGATAACCTTTAGCGCAGCTACCAACCACTAAACAGATGCCCTCTGGTTTACTCCCCTGTCTTGCTTGCTTCACAATCGGAGAGAAATGTCCCATAGCGTCGATCAGTAACCTGGTTTTTAAGCCACCTGCTGCTTCTACTAAAACACCATCGGAATAAATTGTTGCTCCCTCGAAGGTAGTGTTTTCCAGTAGCTGACCCCCAGCTGTCAAAAATTTGGCTTTCAGGGTATCCAAGAGAAATACCGGATCAACACCGATATTGAGTACATCCCGTACCCAGAAATCTGGCCCTTGGTAAAAGCTAATGCGAGCTGGGTTATACTCAGTAGCGATCGCTTGTTCTAATTGTGCCTCTGAAAGCAACTCTAGTTCGAGAAATACCTCTAGTTCCTTGCGGGAGATATTCCATTCTTGCTCTCTACCCCGCAAAATTCCCCTCTCCAGCAAAGCGACTCGCCAACCCTGCTGTTGTAAAACAGCACCAAGCATAATTCCCAGGGTACCGCCACAGATGACTACATCCCAATCAATACTGCCCAAAGATTCTGAGCTTTCTTTAATCACTAGGGGAACTATGGCTGTGTCTTGTCGCAATGCTTGCCAGAATTTGTCAGCATTGCGCAGGCGTTGGAGGACATTTCCTGGTAATTGGGAGAGAATTTGTTCAGTTTGGCTCATAGGGTCGCTCTTTTCAGTCAGATGCTCCCTCTACATCGTGACATACTCCTACGCCTGCTGTCAGAGGGCGCAAGTATTCGCAGAGGGCGCAGCGCAAGCCATTCGCACAGGGCGCAAGCATTCGCACAGGGCGCAAGCATTCGCACAGGGCGCAAGCATTCGCACAGGGCGCAAGTATTCGCACAGGGCGCAAGCATTCGCACAGGGCGCAAGCATTCGCACAGGGCGCAAGCATTCGCACAGGGCGCAAGCATTCGCACAGGGCGCAAGCATTCGCACAGGGCGCAGCGCAAGCCATTCGCACAGGGCGCAAGCATTCGCACAGGGCGCAAGCATTCGCACAGGGCGCAAGCATTCGCACAGGGCGCAAGCATTCGCACAGGGCGCAAGCATTCGCACAGGGCGCAAGCATTCGCACAGGG
>JAAHGR010000457.1:0-2759 GCA_010672425.1 Symploca sp. SIO2E6 | reverse complement strand
CATTCGCACAGGGCGCAAGCATTCGCACAGGGCGCAAGCATTCGCACAGGGCGCAAGCATTCGCACAGGGCGCAAGCATTCGCACAGGGCGCAAGCATTCGCACAGGGCGCAAGCATTCGCACAGGGCGCAAGCATTGCGCCCCTACCAACCAGATTTGCGATCGCGCCTAAGGCTGGTATATAGACATCTCCAAAAACTCAATATTGACCTAAGTACCATAAGGGTTCAAGGTTCTTTTCTGGAGATGTCTAATACCAAATCCGGTTTACATAGACTGATTACCTACATCGACCAAATCCGCTTATGTCAAAGGCTTGGGCAAATTGTAATATTGTACTTTTAAAAGCGGATTTGGTATAATACCTAATTAAACTTCATCTGGGTTTACTCCCATTGCTCGTAGGCGAGCAGCTAGTTGCTCAGCTCGCTGTTGAGCTTGGGCTGCTTCCTGTTGAACTTGAGTAACTTGCTCCTGAGCCTGGGCTGCTTCTTGTTGAGCTTGGGCTGCTTCCTGTTGAGCTTGGGTTGCTTCTTGTTGAGCTTGGGTTGCTTCTTGTTGAGCTTGGGTTGCTTCCTGTTGAGCTTGGGTTGCTTCTTGTTGAGCTTGGGTTGCTTCTTGTTGAGCTTGGGCTGCTTGCTCTTGAGCCTGGGTTGCTTCTTCTTGGGGAGTAGGTATCAAATCTCCCTCTAAAGTAGCCCAACGTAGCCAAGTTGCTTCTACATCTTTATATGAGCCTTGCCAACGCACCAAAGCTAAGCCCAATTGCTGACTCACTAAGCGCCCTTGTTCATCCTTATTTATCGGTTGATATACTCCATTTTGCAAGTTAAATCCTGCCCAATCTTCCGAATTGAAGGGATCGTACCAAAAATATTCTGGTGCTCTGACCTTGTTTTGATAAACTTGCTTTTTCTTGTTTTTATCATTGGTGGCTGTACTTTCAGAAAGTAGCTCAATGATCACATTCGGTGCTTGCTCTTCATCCCAAACTACCCAACTGCGTCTTTCTCCTTTCGGTACTCCGAGCACTACAAACACATCAGGACCACGGAAGTCTTTATTTTTCAGTTGAGCAGCACTGAAATAAAGAAACATATTACCGCCAACATAACCATCCTCTCGCTGAGCTAACCAATGATACAAGGTATCAATGAGCATTTGCATCTGCATAAAATGTCGCTGAGTTTCCATAGGAATACCATCATCACAGGGAAGTTCATACTGAGTTGGCAGTTGAGTAATAGCGACAGGAGCAGCTTCAATCGTGATTGGTGACATTACTTTTCTCCTTAGGTTCTAACTATTTAACTTTAACGCCAAGAGCTAGGCTAGGGCGGTAATTGGGGAAAAGAAATATCATGGTGATATTTCTTTTTTTGCCAAAATGTGCTAAAGGAGTTGCTCCACCAACTGTGGAACTGGCATCTTGCCAGTGCTATTGCCCCATCCCTTAACTTCCGGTTGCTGAAGTTAAGGTTGATTTTTGGGAAGAAAAGGGATTTTTCCCAGATCCTCGACTTTTCCAGACCTCCCAGATCCCCGACTTCTTCAAGAAGTCGGGGATCTCAATACTGCAAGGATTTGCTCTAATCCCTCTCCTTCAGCTCAGGGATCTCTGAATGCGGCAAGAGCCAAAAAGACTAAGTTCGTCAGTAACTTTCTGATTTTCCCTGGCTCAAACCTGGTGGTAATTGCACACTGAAATTAGCTGACGGGGTGACAATAATAGCTAAAACTCCCGTATATCAATGCTTTTACCGAGCACTGATAGAGGAAAAATAGGCGTGTTTTTCTCATGAGCGGGTAAATCATTCCCCATGAAACCTCCCCAAAGCCTATAAAATCGTTGAGATGCTTAGGTCAAATCAGCTTGTATCTGACAAAGCAGATTAATAATATTGCCCCCGGTATATCCTGGTTTGAGGGGAAAATTTTCTCGCAGTGCTGATAAAATTTGATTCAACTGAGTTTCCAACTGGCTTTGACTACCCAAACTAGCAATCAACTCTTGTAAAATTGCTTGGAGAATCAGGCGTCTTTGAGTTTCCCTAACATAATCTTTTACCTGAGCCTTGAGCAAAGCATAGCTGTTAAATAGCTTAAGTTCCCTAGTCCTAATCTCCTCACAAACTTGCTCAATTAACCGGTCAGTCATATACTCAATAACTACGGGCTGCTGGGTGAAACTTGCTGCTGTTATTTCAATTAGCGATCGCTTCCCCAAGAAATTCAATGCCTCTAGTAACTTGCCTCGTGATACCATTGGGACAAGATCCTCTCCTAACTCTTGGGTAGAAACTGGCTCTCGATTAATCGCTAACCAGTACATCACCTGTTGTTCTAATTCGGAAAGGCGATTGAACTGTTCTTCTAGTACAACTCGGATGTCATCGAAAGCGAGAGTTCCTTCCTGTAAAAATTCAGCAATATCACCAGCAAATAACTCTTGAATCATCGACTCCCCATTATCGAGTATCAGCAAGCACCGGTTTTCTCGCAAATAATCGAGTAATCGGTTGATGCGACTAGGGATAGTTTCGGGCAAATCGGCTTCCGTTTCCTGCTGCTGGGACAGAAATTGAATCAGATTAGTAGGGGCGTATTGCATACGCCCTCATCCAATTGCATACGCCCTCATCCAATTGCATACGCCCTCATCCAATTGCATACGCCCTCATCCAATTGCATACGCCCTCATCCAATTGCATACGCCCTCATCCAATTGCTTGCAATCTACAATCTAAAATCTAAAATCT
>JAAHGR010000456.1 GCA_010672425.1 Symploca sp. SIO2E6 | reverse complement strand
TTACCCTACTATAGTGCAAGGAAATTGTATCGACGGGCTCAAAAACCTTGCACTTATCAGAGCCAAGAAATGCTTGAAAGCTATACTATACAGCGCCTTCAGACTTATGCAGCAGACCCTAAGTAGGTTGAGGGTCGCGGTAGCGTAACCCAACGCCAGTAACACTAGAAGCGCCAGTAGTGGGAGCATCTTGCTCCTTAAAACAATCTTGCTCCAAGACGTTGAGTTTAAATTTAAACGTGTTTACCCAAGATCAGCACCCAAAAAACAATAATTTAAGGTTATGAAGATTCGCTGTATTGCTAACACAGGTAAAGATTTACCAGAAAATTATCTAGATCCTGCTGTCTATCTAACTAAAGATACCGAATTTCAACTTACAGTTGGCAAAGAATATACCGTTTATAGCTTCAAAGTTTGGCAAGAAACTGTTTGGTACTATATTTGCGATGATGCCTATCTTTACTATCCTCAGCAAAATCCTGCTCCATTATTTGAGGTGGTTGATAGTCGGGTATCCCAATATTGGCAAGTCAAAATAGCTGCAACTGGATTATTGAGAGTTGCATTTGTTCAATGGTTCGCAGATCCTTATTTTTACGACAAATTAACTGATCAAGAAGAAACAGAAGTTGCTATTTTTGAGCAGATGAAAGAACTGATGGATATTGAAGCTGAACTGCCTAACCTCAATTCTCCTCACCCTGAAGTAATTGCGATCTAAGAATGAAGATTAAGCAGCTGGGCAGACTGCCGGAGCAGACTACCCAAAAAGAGGGAGTTACTTAGCCCTCAAGATCTTCTCAAGTGCTTTCGCAAGAGCTACTAGCGCAATGAAAAGAGCAAGTTCTTCCATATGGAAAACTCCTTATTCTAATTTGACTCAATACCAAACGAAGCGATCCAAACAGATTGAGCCAAAACCACCACAGTTATGTCTCAAAGCTATTTTTATATACGCAAATTCGTTCGGAATACCTTATAGGTTATCCCGAACGTAATTTTTCGTCAAGACATAACTGTGGTTAATTTAAGTTTTACCCTCAGTACCCTGATTGTCAACCTAAGTTAAGAAGTTAAGACCCTAAGTTAAGAAAATATTTCCTAAGTTAAGGAGAAATTTCCTAAGTTAAGATCATGGCTTAAGAAAAATTATTGACAGAGACAAGTGTTTTGTGACCTAATGGAGTAGTAGGGTGGGCAAATTGAATATCTTCAACCGTTAGACAAATAAATTACCCTCTTTTTGCCCACCAAGACCTATGAGTTAACTCATCCCACGACTTGCATTACGTGGGATGCAAGCGTTATTTGTTGTTAGTTGTTAGTTGTTTGTCAAAAAACAAAAAACAAAAAACAAACAACATTTGCGAAGCATGGTGAGCAACGCGAGGCAAAGCGGCGGGCGGCTATCCCTCCCATCCCTGAAGGAATGGGCTTCCCGCTGCTTTCGGTGAGGAGAACAATGGATAAGGTTTCACTTCTCCTTCGACCGACGCTACGCGAACGTTACACCCAACCTACATTTTTAGGTGTACCACGCCAGTAGTGTAATAGCGTAGTGCGAGCATCTTGCTCGCTTCAAGCCTTAGATTGATAAATTACCCCCTTTTGCCCACCAATGCCCATTCAGGGCTGCCACTAAATCAACTAAGGGACTAATAGATTTCTTCTCCCCATCTCCTCATCTCCCCATCTCCCCAGAGGGAGATAATGTATTTAGTATGCGATGATCGCAACTAGAGTATCAATCAAGGGAGGAAAAGCAGTGTGAACGTCAATTGGTCATCTTTCCGGTTCTTTCATAATCTACGCCGAGAACGTCAACAGTTTGCGGTAATTGGCTTAGGGCGTTTTGGCAGGGCTGTTTGTTTATCCTTGCACCGCCTAGGCTACGAAGTTTTAGGAACAGATATTAGTGAAAAACTGGTTGATCAAGCTTTGACTGAACAAATAGTCTCCCATGCTATCCAACTGGACTCGACTGAACCCTCTGCATTGAAGGAGGCGGGGATTTTTGAGCTAGAGACGGTAATTGTTGCTATTGGTAACTATTTACAGGAGAGCATTATTACTACCTTGAATCTCAAAGAGGCAGGTGTTTCTCATGTAGTCGCTAAAGCTTCCTCAGAAGTCCACGGTAAGCTATTACGGCGGGTAGGAGCAGATCAGGTGATTTTTCCAGAGCATGAAGCCGGTTGTGCCTTAGCGCGATCACTTACTAAGCCTTCCATCTTAGAACAATTTGACCTTGATCCCAACCACAGTATTGTAGAAATCTCGGTACCAGAAGCATTTGATGGCAAAACCATTATGGAATTGGAACTGCGGCAGCGCTATGGTTTAAATTTGCTGGCTATTGGTAGAAATGAGCATTTTGAGATTAATCCTGACCCCTCTAGACGTTTACACAAGGGTTTATTGATGGTGGTGATTGGTTCTAACCAAGATATTGACCGTTTGCCAATTTGAGTGTTTTTTGTTGAAAAACTACACAGAATGACCTCAGGGGGTGAAAATTTTGGCTACAATGTAGATTTAATAAGAGTTGCAGCTCTGTTAGCTCTACCTCGTTTATCATTGGGTCTTTTATGGGGAGAAAGAGCCATTAATAAGGAAGACTATTAGCGATCGCACTTTTTCCTCATATTCTAGGGTTTGCCTAAAAAATTATGTCGCTCGACTACCATATATGTGCGCATATTTTTCCATTATATAAAATAGTATAAAATCAGAACATTCGTCAACTCTCTTTGGGAGAGGCCACAGGCAAAAGCTCTAGATCCCCGACTTCCATAGCGCTCAAACCACTCTACCGGAACTATTTCCCGAGGCGAATTAGAGAATTTAGAATAAAGAAATTGGAAATTGGCAGAAAATTCCGTAAATTTGTTGTAGGGGCGGGTTTAGGGTCACCGTTAAGGCATTTGACGACAGTCTTTATACAAAACCCGCCCTGTCGATAACCTTGCGGTTGCCAAATTCTCCCCAAAGCCCCCTAAATCTCACAATTTTGGGTGACTTTGAGACAGTGCGATCGCTTAATTTTGTCAGGCCGACTCACTGGCAAAATACCACTATTCCATTTTATAATAGAGATTCTCATTTTTGGACATTTGCGATGGTCGCTTCGCTCACTTCAATATCAAATCATCCTAAGACCAGTACTGCACAACTTAGTTACCCAGAAGTTTAAATCCGGGTCAGGAATTGAACTTCTCACCTGTTGGTGAATTTCTTGAGCTTGGTCTTGAGACTCACACAGAGCAAACACCGTTGGTCCTGAGCCAGACATCATTACCCCCAAAGCACCACTATTGCCAAATGCCTCTCGGAGTTGGGACACTTGGGGATAAGCTGGTAATACCACCTTTTCTAAATCATTGTGTAGTAATTGACCAATCTGTGACCCATCTTTATTAGCGATCGCTTGTACCATTGGCCCGGAATGAACTTTAGCAGCACGAGCTTCTAAGTCTTCTGTATCCCGGATGTAGGAATCACCAAATTCAGAACGGTAAGTCTTATAAGCCCAAGGGGTGGACACCGCGAGGCTATTGTATTTTCCCAATACCAGATGCAAAGAATCCAAATCAGGTAAGGGAGACAACTGTTCCCCTCTACCAGTAGCTAAGACTGTGCCACCAGCAATACAAAAAGGTACATCAGAACCCAGTTGCTGTGCTAGTTGTTGTAATTCTGGTTGGGTGAGTCCCAGCTGCCACATCAAATCTATGCCCACCAATACAGCAGCCGCATTGGTAGAACCACCAGCTAGTCCTGCTGCCACAGGAATTTGCTTGTTGATGGTAATTTCTAGACCCCCAAACTGAGCAAAAACTTCGGGAAACTGCTCTTTCATCAAGTTTGCGGCTTTGTAGGCAAGGTTACTGGCATCTTGGGGTACTTGAGGATTGTTGCAATTTACCCGAATTTCTTCGGTACTCAAGGTACGGATATCAATTTGATCTGCTAACTCAATGCTTTGCAGAAGCATCACTAACTCATGATAACCGTCTGGACGATCACCTAGGATCTCTAGATACAGATTGATTTTAGCTGGGGCAATTAAGGAATAAGAGTGCATTTTTGTTGTTTGTTGTTTGTTGTTTGTTATTTGTTATTTAAGAATGGGCAATTTATCACTGAGATTCACCCATTGAGCAACACTCAGGTCTTCTGCACGAGCGAGGGAGTCTATCTCTAATTGTTCCAGCAATTGGGTCAAGCGATCGCGTTCTACTACGGATTTCAAATTATTTCTCAACATTTTGCGTTTGCTGGCAAAGCCTAATTTCAATAAGGTTTCCAAATACTTGGGTTCTTTGGCTGGTGGTTGCACTAGCTGGGGATGTAAGCGCACTACAGCAGAATCGACTTTGGGGGGAGGGGAAAAGGCTTTGGCTGGTACATGGCAAATGAATTGACATTCGGCTAGATACTGTACTCGCACCGATAGTGCCCCGAAGGTTCTAGAACCGGGTTGAGCACACAACCGCTGTGCTACTTCTTGTTGCAGCAGCAGCACAATTAAATCGAATCCTGGTACTGCTGGTTGAGCAATGCTTCCCAGTAACTTTTCGAGAATCGGACCAGTAATGTTGTAGGGGATATTAGCTACAACTTTATTTGGCTGTTGGAATTTGGGGAAGGAAACTAGTAGCTTATCTATATCGAGGGAGAGGAAATCTCCTTGGAGCAGTAAGAAGTTGTCTATCTTACCCAGTTTTTTGACTAACAGCTTACACAAATTCCTGTCAATCTCAACCGCAACCAATGATTGAACTTGTGGCAATAACTGTTGGGTGAGGATACCGGTACCAGGACCAATTTCCAGCAGGCGATCGCTTGGTTGCAAGTTAGCGGCTGTTACGATTTGACTAAGGGCTTGCTCACTGCGCAGCCAATGTTGAGCAAATTGTTTACGGGCTTTGGGCATTCATTTGTTTACGTAGAACGACTGTCGATCGAATCCGACTGCTATGAAGAAATTCTACAACCAGGGGCGCTGATCCGGATCAAGGCTCCCCGGCAAATGGGCAAAACTTCCTTGATGGCGAGGATTCTGAATTATGCTAGGGAACAGGGTTATCAGGCAATACCCTTGAGTTTTCAGCAGGCGGATAGTCAACTTTTCTCTAACTTGGATCAATTCTTACGGTGGTTTTGTGAACGGGTTGGTCGTAGACTGAAACAGTTACAGCACTCATTACTCATTCTCATACTTAACTAAAAAGTTGCTCAACCGACACTTCTACTTCAGGAAACGCCAAGGGATAAACCTTATTTCGATAACCTCTCCTGCCAGTAACTCGACTGCACGGTTTTCCAATATCCCAGCTTCAATCATCTGGTGATAATCTTCTACTGCCCACTTGGTTAGGGTGTTCATAATCAACGAAAGTATGTTAATAAATATTCAGGGAACTAAAATTTTCTTCCCTTTTGCCTTCTGCCTTCTGCCCTCTGCCTTATCCTAACAACAACTAGAATGCTACCAAGAGAAGAACTATTAAAAGGGGTCGAAAATCGCGAGGATGTTGCCCGTATTATTGATCAAGCCGAACAGGCAATCAAGACTTGGGAAGTAGTCTTGACGGATTGTCTCTCACCGCCAGTGTTAATCGAAGTCCAGGAACAGTTTAAACGTCTGACAGAAGTACAGCTGCTGGCTTGGGGGGGTTATCCCCAAGCAGAAAGACAACGTTTAGCGATCGCACGAGAAGAATTACCCTTAGAACAATATCAGGTAGAAGTAGCAGCCTTGGATATTGCAGGTAACTTCCTCTTTGATCCCGCCAACCACCGAGACTTCTTAGGAGCCATGCTGGGTACAGGTTTGGTGCGGGAAAAGACTGGAGATATTATTGTCCTCGGAGAACGAGGAGCCCAGGTAATTGTCGTACCGGAAATGGTAGAATTTTTGGAGGCTAATTTAACTCAGGTGCGCTCAGTACCAGTGAAAACTCAACGGATTGAGTTGAGTGAACTGAAGATTCGAGAACCGAAGAAGAAAGAGCGAACCACAGTAGAAGCTTCAATGCGCTTAGATGCGATCGCTTCCGCTGGCTTTGGTACTTCCCGTAATAAAATGGTTGAGTTGATTAATAGTAGTGATGTCCGGGTCAACTGGAAAGAGGTCACCCAAGCTAGCTATTTGGTTAAATCAGGAGATTTAATTGCGATTCGTGGTAAGGGAAGAGTGGAGGTTGGGGAAGTTAATGTAACGAAAAAAGAACGCTATCGGGTACAATTGACTAGATTCGTTTAAGAAAATTGGGAATTGGGAATTGGGCATTGGGAATTTTGAATTCGCCGTTAGGCGCTCATTACTCATTACTCATCCGCGCCACAGCAGCTACCACCACCTCATGAATCACCCCATTGCTAGCAATAATACCTTGATTATTAAAAAGCTTAACACCACAAGAAAAATCTAGAGGCTGGCCATACATATCCGTTACTCGTCCACCAGCTTCTTCTAACACAATTGCTCCTGCTGCATGATCCCAAATATTTTGTCTTTTCTGTGAGGTAAGAGGAAAAGGCAAACGGATATAAAGAGCCGCTTCACCCCGTGCCACTACACCATATTTGGCCATAGAGTCGAGCTGTAA
>JAAHGR010000455.1 GCA_010672425.1 Symploca sp. SIO2E6 | reverse complement strand
AACGGTCACAAATCTTCAATTTTCAATTGCTTGACCTGTGTATTTGATCAACTACAGAGGCACACCAGGACACAGAGTTTTTTAGCCTCGAATAACTACTACAACCCGATCGCTTGCTGTCATCGCCGATTCTGTGGTAGTACGTTCTGCAATGGGGGGTCGTCCCTGCCGTTGGTCAAAAATCACTAACCATCCCCGATCTACTCCCAACCCAGTCAGGTAACGATCCAGTTGTTCTAGTCCAACTTTGAGGGGGTCAGGACGTCCCTGTCGCCACACTTTCAACTCCATACCTAAGGTGACATCCCCATAACGCAAACATAGATCCATGCGATCGCTACCAATGGCATATTCCCGTTCTAGAGTACCACCCCCATTCACCACCCGATGCAAAAAGGCCATTAAGACTAAATGGGGGGCAATTTCATGGTAAGGAGCACTTCTGAGTAATGGTTGTCCATGCTGCCGCCAAAAGGCTAGAAACGCTTCTAAAAGTTGCTCCGGGTCAAGTCTCCCATCTGGTAGGAGCCAACTAGGGGCAATTTGCGGTAAGGAAGCTTGTGGTGTTTGGCTTAACACCCGGGGTAATACCTCTTGATAAATCCGATTGGCGATAACTAATCCTCCCTGAGAACTCATGCGGCACAAGCCTAAATCAATCAAAAATTGTAGATGATCGTTGGGAATGTCTCCTAGATCCTGTCCCGCTAGTATCGGTTCAATAATCCCTCGCACTTCTTTTTCCCGCAGCAAGCTAGCCAGACTATCCAGGTGAGTATCTCGTCTTTGAATGAGGATTTCTTTAGCTGTGTCAATATGTTCTAAGGTAATCGCTTGAGTAGGGTCAATCCCTAAATCTTCCACAATTTCCTTAGCTAAGGCATTCACTAACCAAGGTTGACCTTGAGTTAAATTAAAAGCTCGTTCTACCGCCTCACTGGTAAAAACTTGACCGGTAGCCGTGGTATGCTGTTGATATAATTGGGCTACTTCCGTTGCTGTAAAGTTCCTCAAAGTCAGGGATTTAATCTTAATATTAAAAGGACTAGAAGTATTGAGACGCTTACTGCCTCCCGATGCTACCTTATAATCCCGGACATCTCGCACCCCAATCAATGCCAGAGAGTGGGGAAATCGTTGTGGCCTTTTAGGATAGCCATTTCTGAGCTGGCGCAAGACAGAAATTAAGGTTTCATCTTGTAGTGAGTCGATTTCATCGATGAAGACCACCAAGGGACGGGGAGACTGTTGTGCCCAAGCACTCAGCGCTGCCCCAATCTGGCGTCCCGGTTCAGATACTGGCCAATCAGGAGGATGAAGTTCCGGGGGAAGCCAAAAGGTAGCATCATCTTTCCAGGCATCAAGGATCGCCCTTTCTGCGGCTCCTGGATCATGGGGAAAAGTCGCTCCTACTTCTGCCGATAACATGATTGCAGTATATTGCCCACTAGCAGTAAGCTGTTGAGCTAAAGCCAGCATGGCCGTGGTTTTGCCCATTTGCCGGGGTGCATGGATAACAAAGTAACCCTGCTGCTTAATGAGTTGCTCTAGCAGGGGTAGCCGAGTTAGAGGGGAGAGCATGTAGTGAATGTCCGCTTTGCAAGGACCAGCGTTATTAAACCATTTGGCCATAGATTTAGGTGTTAGGTATTAGGTGTTAGGTGTTAGGTATTATATCCTACTCATTACTCATCACTCATTACTCATTACTCATCACTCATTACTCATCACTCATTACTCATCACTCATTACTTATTACTAGTCTCTACGCCGACGCTGTAAGTAATAGGCAGCGCGAAATCTATTAATTACCCGTAAGCCGAGGAAGTAGCTAAAAACAGCAGATACTAAGCCCACAGCTAAGCTGCCAACTAATAAAATTAGGCCAATTTCTGCACCTAACCCCTTGATTTGTCCCCAAGAATAAAAATTAATTTTCATCAAATCATGTTTATTGAGCAACCATTGACCAACATGAAAATTGAAAGTATATATTGGCACATAGGTCAAGGGATTACTAATCCAAGTTCCGGTAAGTGCCAGAATCTTGTTCCCCCGGAAGGGCACTGCTAGTAAAACACCAATAATCGTCTGGAGACCAAATAAGGGAAACATCCCAGCAAATACACCACAGGCAAAACCCCGAGCGATCGCTTCTGAGGTTCCCTGCATACGTACTAGACGCCAATAGAAGTATTTTAAGCGGCGTCTGAAACTTGGTCGAGAACTTCTCGACGTGGAACGACGACGAAAATCTGGTTTGGCCACCGACGGGAAATGTGGCCTGTTGCTTTGTAGTAAACTTCTAAACATCTTGATCAACAACTTAGCAACTTTCTACATGTTATCTTGTGTAGTCTCCCTACTAAAAAGTAATAACGTAAGTTGCTAGTTACAAGGTATTTGCGTGTTGAGATCCCCCCTAACCCCCCTTATCAAGGGGGGGACCGGATTGTAAAGTCCCCCTTATTAAGGGGGATGGGAGGGGGATCTAAAAAGATTAAGCGATTATAAATAGCAACTTGGGTTAATAGGTTTGATCAAACTTAGGGAACTTTCCCCAAATGATGGAGTCTCAATCACCAAAGTTAACTATCAGCTGAGGTGCTGATAACTTGTAATAAAAGTATCTATCCTCTGGAGGATGTAGTTTTTATGTTAATTTCCCATCGCTGGCAGTCGAAAACCGCCTTAGTTATGGCACTGGGAATGAGCTCAATAACCGCTATGCCAATGCTCATGGCTACTTCGGCCACAGCAAGCTCGCATTCCTACCCAGTGGCACAACTGTTTCCCTCACAACCGCCACCAATCTCGCAAGAATTCGCAAGTGTGACGATCCCGGCGGGGAACCTGATTCCCACCATCTCTGATGAGACGGACAAAATTGTGATTGCGCCGGATGAAACTCTCGCTGTAACACTGATTGTCAACACAGATATTCGCTCTTCTGCCGGAACCTTATTGATTCCCGCTGGCAGTGAAATTGAGGGGGAAATGAGGCCAACTGCTGGTGGTACTCGATTTTTTGCCCAAGAGCTTATGATCAAAAATAGTAATCAGCAAGTACCAATTGATGCTACTTCCCAGGAGATTACTGATACAGAAACGATTGATGAAGGTACTGATACCAGTGCCATTCTCACAGGTGCTCTCATCGGCGCAGGAGCCGGTGTTGTCCTTGGTGAAATCTTTGGTGATATTGACTTTTTGGAAGTGTTGGGTGGTGCTGGTGCCGGTGCTCTGGCAGGATTACTCCTCGGAGGCAGTAAGCAAGCTGAAGTGTTTGTGATTAACCCTGATACGGATTTGGATTTGACATTAGAGTCGGATTTAGTACTTTGAGGAAAGGGAATTGGGAATTGGGTATTGGGAATTGGGTATTGGGAATCGGGTATTGGGAATTGGGAATTGGGTATTGGGTATTGGGTATTGGGAATAATGACAAACGACAAACCTCTAAAAATTCTACAAATAGTTCCTTCGATTTCCCTAGTCTATGGTGGCCCAAGCCAAATGGTACAGGGACTTTCCGCCGCACTGGCTGCCCAAGGAGTCGAAGTGACGGTACTAACTACAGATGCCAATGGAGATGCCGGTCAACCACCGTTAGATGTGCCTCTTGAGCAACCAGTGGAGCAAGATGGTTATCAGGTGTGGTACTTCCGCTGCTCTCCCTTTCGCCGTTACAAATTTTCTTGGCCTCTGTTGCGTTGGCTCAGACAGCATAGCCGAGAATTTGACCTGGCTCATATCCACGCCTTATTTTCCCCAGTAAGTACAGCCGCAGCCATGGTAGCTCGTAACCAACGGCTACCTTACATTTTGCGTCCTTTGGGCACTCTTGATCCAGCGGACTTACGAAAAAAGCGATCGCTTAAGCAAATCTACGGGTTACTGCTAGAGAGAGGAAATTTAGCAGGAGCAGCAGGAATTCATTTTACTAGTGTTCAAGAAGCCAAAATTTCCGAACGCTTTGGGACTCAAACACCGGATTTGGTGATTCCCCTAGGGGTAAACTTACCAGTTTTTCCTCCCAAAGGTCAGGCTAAGTCTGAGTTGAACATTCCTGATGATCGGCCTTTGGTGTTGTTTATGTCCCGCATTGAACCGAAGAAGGGACTAAATTTATTGCTTCCGGCTCTAGAAAGGCTGTTAGTAGAGGGTATCAATTTTCAGTTTGTCTTAGCAGGAACCAATCCTCAAGACCCAGACTATGAACGACAGATTGCTCAACAGATTAAAGCTTCACCTCTGTCGTCTTACACCAAGATTACTGGTTTTGTGAGGGGTGAATTGAAGGCAGGATTATTACAAGATGCTGATTTATTTGTCCTACCCTCTTACTACGAAAACTTTGGCATTGCTGTCGCCGAAGCAATGGTAGCTGGGACACCAGTGGTGATTTCTGACCAAGTTCATATCTGGCAGGATATTCGTGATGCTGAGGCTGGGTGGGTTGGCCCTTGTGAAGTCAATGCCTTAACTCAACTATTACAAGTAGCACTTCAAGATGTTAAGGAACGGCAACAACGGGGCAACAATGCTCACCAATTGGCTGTAGCTAACTACAGCTGGGAAGCGATCGCACAACAAATGATTCAGGCTTACCAAAGAATTCTTATATCATAAAAATTGATTAATCACAATATTCTCAGGAGATATTTGTCATCAGCAAATAGATTGATTATGGTGACAATTACCGTACAAATCCTGAAATCTACATAAATTAAAGCTTTCAAGGATCCATATCGGGCGAGTAGACTTTAGAATGATGCAGTGAAACTTCGAGCCTGCGGGTGTTTCCGAGATTTTGAGTTGAAAACCCAGCTCTTGAGGGTCAAAATCACTGTTGATCTTGACCTGTAATCTAGACAAAAGAAGGAGATAATGGATGAATAAAGGCGAATTAGTTGATGCGGTGGCACACAAAGCCACTGTGACCAAAAAGCAGGCAGATGCAGTGTTATCTGCAGCACTAGAAACGATTATGGAAGCTGTTGCCGAAGGTGACAAAGTCACCTTGGTAGGATTTGGCTCTTTCGAGTCACGGGAGCGTAAAGCTCGTGAAGGTCGTAATCCGAAAACTGGTGACAAAATGGAAATTCCAGCAACTAAGGTTCCTGCCTTTTCTGCTGGTAAGCTGTTTAAGGAGAGAGTAGCACCACCTAAAGACTAATTTTCCAAGCCACCTATCTTTGAAGCGACCAACTCACGGGGGAAATTTAGCCTGGGCAGCATCACTAGCAAGCTGTCCCCCTTCCCTCATTGTTGATTTTTCCGCTAGCATCAATCCCTTGGGGCCGCCAAAAACGGCGCTCGCGGCTATTGAGTCTGGGCAGCAAGACTTGGTAGCCTATCCTGACCCCAATTATTACCAGCTAAGGGTTAGTTTGAGTCAGCTGCATCCAACTCTAGACCCAGACTGGATTCTACCCGGTAACGGCTGTGCAGAGTTGTTAACCTGGGCTGGTAGGGAACTAGCACAACTGGAGGAAACTTGCCTAGTCACCCCAGCCTTTAGCGACTACCGCAGGGCACTCCAGGCTTTTTCTGGCAACGTCAGGGAGTATTTTCTTGAATTGGGCATTATGGGATGCCCAATCCCTAACTTCCCATCCCCAATCCCCAAGACGGTAGGTCTGTTGCTGAACAATCCTCATAATCCTACTGGTTGCTTATGGAACATAGAGGAGATTAAGCCCTACTTGGAGCAATTTGCCCTAGTGGTAGTAGATGAAGCCTTCATGGACTTTCTACCTCCCCCTCAACAGCAAAGCTTGATACCAATGGTGCAGGAGTATCCCAACTTAGTCATTTTGCGATCGCTCACCAAATTTTACAGCCTCCCTGGGCTACGCATTGGTTATGCCATTGCTCACCCAGAGAGGCTACAAAGGTGGCAGCAGTGGCGAGACCCCTGGGCAGTGAACAGCTTGGCAGCAGCAGCAGCTACAGCTGTAGTCCAGGATACAGAATTTCAACAAAAAACTTGGGCATGGTTAGAATCAGCGCGATCGCAACTATTTCAAGGTCTAGCGCAGTTACCAGGGCTGCAACCTTATCTAAGTGCTGCTAACTTTTTACTAGTGCAGTCTGAACCATCGAGTTCACAATTACAGGAAAAACTACTCAAGCACAGCCAGCTCTTAATCCGTGACTGTCTCAGCTTTCCGGAACTAGGCGATCGCTATTTCCGGGTGGCAGTACGCACGCCAGAAGAAAACCAACGGTTATTAGAAGCATTATCTGCAATTTTGAGTTAGTTGTTGGTTGTTTGTCGTTTGTTGTTGGTTGTTTGTTGTTGGTTGTTTGTTATTTGTCGTTTGTTATTTGTCGTTTGTTGTTGGTTGTTTGTTGTTGGTTGTTTGTTATTTGTCGTTTGTTATTTGTCGTTTGTTATTTGTCGTTTGTTGTTTGTTGTTTAAGGAAAATCATTTGACTCAATTACCAATTACCAATTCCCAATTACCAATTCCCCATTCCCCATTCCCCATTCCCCATTCCCAATTCCCAATTCCCCATTACCAATTACCAATTCCCAATTCCCAATTCCCCATTCCCAATTCCCCATTCCCCATTCCTATAAATGACAGTTGACTATGACCTCATCATTATTGGGGGCAGTACTGCTGGTACTTATGCCGCTGTGGCTGCTGCCCATTTGA
>JAAHGR010000454.1 GCA_010672425.1 Symploca sp. SIO2E6 | reverse complement strand
TGGCAGGAGGCTCCGAGGCTCCAAGGCTCCGAGGCAGAACCCACCCCTAACCCCTCCCAGGAGCGGAACCGGAGGCAGAAGACTTCTCTCCATTCCCAATTCCCAATCCCCAATTCCCAATCCCCAATCCCCAATTCCCAATTCCCAATTCCCAATCCCCAATTCCCAATCCCCAATTCCCAATCCCCAATTCCCAATTCCCAATTCCCAATCCCCAATTCCCAATTCCCAATCCCCAATTCCTAAAGACAAGTTAAAAAAGTGATTTGGATGGGGAAATCAACCTTAGGATGCAACCAGTCATGTCTGTTGAGTAAATTCTTCCAATAGGTGTCAAGCTTTTTTTCTCTCTCAAGAGATTTGAGTAAGTGACTCTTGTTGTTGATGGCAACAGGAGTTGTCCACCTGAAAAAAATGACTGGGATGATGCTCTCCCTGAGCCTTTGTTTCCGTCGTTGTTGTTCAAATCTAACACCAAGCAAGGAGAGTCCATGACCACAGCCGTTGCCAAAGAGGTTGAAGTAAGCGAAGACATTGTTAAAGCGCAAGCAACCAGTAAGAAAATTGGTATACCAAAAGAAATTTATCCCGGCGAATGTCGGGTGGCAGCTACGCCAGATACTGCTAAGGTACTGCAAAAAATGGGCTTTGAAGTCCTGATTGAATCTGGTGCAGGGGAAGCAGCCAATTTCCCAGATGCAGCCTATTCTCAAGTGGAATGTAAAATCGTTCCTGATGCTCCTACCCTCTGGGAATCTGCTGATATTGTTCTCAAAGTGCGTCCTCCCCAAGAGCACCCCACCGTTGGCAAGGATGAAACTGACTTGCTATCAGAAGGTGGAACCCTGATCAGCTTTATTTCACCAGCCCAAAACCAGGAGTTACTGGAGAAACTATCAGGACGCCAAGCTACTGTGTTAGCAGTCGATACGATACCACGTATCACCAGGGCACAAAAGATGGATGCTCTGAGTTCCATGGCCAATATTGCCGGTTATCGAGCGGTAGTAGAGGCAGCTAATAACTTTGGTCGCTTCTTTACTGGACAGATTACCGCCGCAGGCAAGGTTCCTCCGGCTAAGGTAATGATCATCGGTGCTGGTGTGGCTGGATTAGCTGCGATTGGTGCTGCTAGAAGTCTGGGAGCAATTGTCCGTGCTTTTGATACTCGTCCTGTAGTTAAGGAACAAGTGGAGAGTATGGGAGCCGAGTTCCTGGAACTAGACTTTAAAGAGGATGGTACGGGTCAAGGTGGCTACGCCAAGGTGATGAGTAAGGAGTTTATTGAAGCTGAAATGGCTTTGTTTTCCGAACAAGCCAAAGAGGTGGATATTATCATTACTACAGCCTTGATCCCCGGCAAAAAAGCTCCTTTACTGATCACCCAGGAAATGGTGGAGAGCATGAAGGATGGCTCTGTAGTCGTTGATATGGCGGCGGAACAGGGGGGTAATTGTGCAGTTACCAAACCAGGTGAAGTTTACTGTTACCAAGGAGTAACCATAATTGGTTTAACTGACTTACCCAGCCGCATGGCGAATCAGTCCAGCCAACTCTACGGTACTAATCTCTGTCATCTCCTCAAGGACATGGGAGGTTCCCAAGACTACCAAGTTAATCTCGAAGACGAGGTAGTCCGAGGTGCCCTAGTAGTACATTCTGGTGAGATTACCTGGCCTCCACCAAAACCCAGTGCCCCTGCCACACCACCTAAGCCTGCACCCGAACCCCAGCCTGCGGCGACTCCAGCAGCAGCGGAGGCGGAAGCTGCTGAGGAATCAAAGGGTCTTGGTGGCTGGTTATGGATGATACTAGTTGGCTTGGCTTTGGTGGGTATCGGCATCGGTGCGCCTCCTTCCTTCCTCTCCCACTTGACGGTATTTGTGTTAGCTTGCTTTGTTGGCTGGCAAGTGATCTGGAATGTTAAACCAGCTCTCCACACACCCCTGATGAGTGTTACCAATGCCATTAGTGGAATCATCATTATTGGTGGGATGCTCCAGATCTCAGGAACACCAACTTCCGCTACTACCATCCTAGGAGCGATCGCGATTTTAGTCGGGACGATCAACATTACTGGTGGTTTCCTCGTTACCCAACGGATGCTCAAAATGTTCCAAAAGTAGCCAGAGCCACGATACCAATTACTAGGGGTGAGGTGAAAACATGTGTGGGAGAGCTTTTTTGAGTAATGAGTAATGAGTAATGAGTAATGAGTGAAGAAATTTTTGTCAAATCATCTTCCCTCCTAGCTCCTGCCTCCTGCCTCGGAGCCTTCTGCCTTGTTTCTTGAAAGCCACTGTAAATTTCACCTTACCCAATTACCAGTTTGATGAAAAGGAGATTATGTCACAGAACCTGCTAACAGTCGCTTATATTGCGGCTAGTGCTTTATTTATTCTCAGCCTGGGAGGCCTTTCTAATCAGGAAACGGCTCGCCAAGGCAACCTCTTCGGTATTAGTGGGATGCTCATCGCCTTTGTTGCCACGGCTTTGAGTCCCAATGTAAGTGCTTACGGAACCCTAGGAGCTGTGATCCTACCAGGAGCAATCATTGGTGCGATTGTAGCATCTCGTGTCGCTATGACTTCCATGCCGGAACTAGTAGCTATACTCCACAGCTTTGTGGGTATGGCTGCGGTTTTAGTCGGTATTGCCAATTACCTACAAGCAGAGCAATCCCTAACGGGAGTTGAGGTAACCATCCACCAGCTGGAAATTTTTATCGGCGTCTTTATCGGTGCAATTACCTTCACCGGTTCCGTGGTTGCTTTTGGTAAACTACGGGCGATCATCAGCAGCAAACCCCTGATCTTGCCAGCACGCCACTTACTCAATTTGGGGATTATTGTTGCTTCAGTTTGGCTGGGCTACCAGTTCATGGGACTTGAAGCTCCCCAAGGTCTCCAGCCACTATTGATTATGACTGCGATCGCGTCCATTTTGGGTATCCATTTGGTAGCGGCGATTGGTGGTGCGGATATGCCAGTGGTAATCTCCATGCTCAACAGCTACTCTGGCTGGGCTGCTGCTGCTGCTGGTTTCATGCTATCTAATGATTTGCTGATCATCACAGGAGCGTTGGTGGGTAGTAGTGGTGCTATCCTCAGCTACATCATGTGCAACGCCATGAACCGCTCCTTCATTAGTGTGATTCTGGGTGGCTTTGGCGAAGGAGCAGGAGCATCAGCGAGCCAATCCAGCAATCAGCCTGTAGGGGAAGCGACTTCAACCACAGTGGAGGAAGCGATTGAACTCCTGCAAGATGCCAAGAGTGTGATTATCGTTCCTGGCTACGGTATGGCAGTAGCTCAGGCTCAACACCCGGTATCCGATATTACCAAAATCCTGCGCAAAAAAGGGGTAGAGGTTCGTTTTGGCATCCATCCAGTAGCCGGACGACTACCGGGACACATGAACGTTCTCCTCGCTGAGGCCAAGGTGCCTTATGACATCGTCCTGGAAATGGATGAGATTAACGAGGACTTCCCCGAAACTGACTTGGTGTTAGTGATTGGTGCAAATGACACCGTTAACCCCAGTGCGATGGAAGATCCCGGCAGTCCCATTGCGGGAATGCCAGTCTTGGAGGTGTGGAAAGCTACTGACGTAATCGTCATGAAGCGTAGTCTATCCAGTGGTTATGCTGGTGTAGACAATCCCCTGTTTTACAAGGAGAACACCAAGATGCTCTTTGGGGATGCCAAGACCAATGTTAGTGCTATCCTCGGTCAACTAGTAGAGTCTGATCGTAAAGGTAGTGACAAAGCTAGCACCACAGAAAAAGTGTTGGTAACATCCTCCTGAAGACAATCTTCACCGAAAGCGGCTATCCCTCCCATTCCTTAAGGGATGGGAGGGATAGCCGCCCGCCGCTTAGTTGTTTGTTTTTTGTTTTTTGTTTTTTGACAAATAACTAACAACCAACAACTTGACTTATTGTTAAGGCTGACGCACCGGACGCGGAGAAGTTTTTATTATAAGCAATTAGGCGGACATGATATTACCCAATGAGCCTTTTGACCATTTGTTAATTGCTCAAGCAATAGTGAAAAAACTGCCAATTATTACAGATGATAGCAAGTTTTCTCTCTACGATATAAAGGTGATTTGGTAAGGCGAAATTTAGATTGGTTATAAGTTGAGCTCTGAACAATGGTAAGCTAAAATTAAAAATGCCAACTTTGATGAAAATAATCAACTATCTTGAGTAATCAAATTCCAGGGCGGATGCTACTCTCCCACAATTTTAATATCTCGCCTGAGATTGTACCCCCTCTGAGTAAAGAAGAATTTGTAGAAGTGTTTCGCGTCGGATTGAGTGCTCACTCAGCCTGCCAATGTAGATTGCTCAATCATCCCCATTGGATTACGGAAATTCTCTTCTCAACTTCCGAACTCGCGCCGCAGCAAATTGGGGAACTTTGTGCTCAAGCGATGCGAGACAAGCGTCAAACTCAACATTCTGGAGACACTCCTCTCCCGAATATTTTGGTATTAGGGGGAATCAAAACCACTCCTGCCACCAGTAACTCTCCAGATGCTCTGCAACCAGGAAATTGGGGAGTAGATGTAGTCGAAACCACTTCCAGCCAAGCTTTTTTGCAAGAAATTTCTTGGGATACTACTATCGCTCAGAAGCCTGCTGATAGTTTCTTTAAGATTGAATTCAGTTAGGAGTTAGGAGGCTCCGAGGCTCCGAGGCTCCGAGGCTCCGAGGCTCCGAGGTGAGGAAGCTCATTACTCATTACTCATTACTCATTACTCATTACTCATTACTCATTACTTATTACTTATTACTCATTACTTATTACTCACAACTCACTTGTCCCCTCCCCACAAGCAACTTGACCATCAATATAAGTTGGTTCTGCTGGTTTGGTAGTACCAATAGCAGTTGCTTCACATAGGATAGATATTGTTATCCATTCATCGGAGGTAGTCTGTTTAATAAAGACTCCTCCAACATAGCTTCTCAATGGCTCTTTAACCCTCCTAGAAAAAAGGCCAAAGTACCTTTTTCTGTAGGTATATGCATCTGTTGAACGAGCGATGCCATAATTAAAGGCAGCTTTGTCAGTTGCGTAGGTTAAATAGGTGTAATTTTTGGTTTGGGTTTCAATACCAAGACCTAGAGGGGGAATGGCATTGGCAAATTGCTTTTTTTCTAAAAAGTAGGCTTGTTGAGCACGGTTCATGGAACCAATATAGGTTTTTGCTTCTGATTGTCTATTAATATGGGTAGGCTTCAGGTATGATGGCATAACTATTAACCCCAGTAATCCAAGGACAATCAAACTTAGTAAGCATCCACAGCCATAATTCTGTGAATCGCTAACTTGATTTTGGGAGTTTTCAGTCATAAGACTTTGGGAATGGGGAATTGGGAATTGGGAATTGGGAATTGGGAATTGGGAATTGGGAATTGGGAAGAGCCTATTTTGATTAACTGGTGGTGAGATTGTTTCCACTGGTTAACAAGGCTTTAGTCGCAGATTCACCAGCCAGCTTTAATTGTCGTGTTAACTGTAGATTCAACAATGCTAAGACAATTCCTTGCCCGAGAAGTGCCATGAAAACTGTCGAAGCGGTTCCATATTCTAGTCCAGCCCAAGGAAAGGTGGAAAATAGCCAGAGGGTTGGGTTTTCATCGGGAAAGACCTCAAGTACTGCTAGGATGATCACAGGTAAGCTGATAATAGCCGCTACAGTACCGGCTGCCCATAGGGATCGCTTGGGGGTTTTCATCATTAGTATGAGTTGGACTAAGGTGGCATAAATCATGATCCAACTGGCGAAGAAAGCGACACCAAAAAGAACTTTGGTTTTATCGATCTTCTCGACAGATTGCAGTACAATCCATAACAGTATTGGAGTAGTCGCGATCGCTAGATTAATTCCGATGGCTACCATGGCTGGACTTTTCTCTCCCCAAACTAACTCTTGTAATGAGGTTTTAGGCTTTCTGACTTGAAAGTGGGGAATTGGGAATTGGGAATTGGGAATTGGGAATTGGGAAGAGGCTACTTTCATGCCTTCTGCCTTCTGCCCCCTGCCTCCAGTTCCCCTCCTTGGAGGGGTTAGGGGTGGGTTCCTTCTGCCTTCTGACTTCTGCCTCCGGTTCCCCTCCTTGGAGGGGTTAGGGGTGGGTTCCTCCTGCCTCCTCCTACTAATTTGGAGTTGGTTGTACCTTGCCCAATCCTGTAAAGCTTGGCGCTGAGGAGATAGAAGTGCGATTAAACCGAATAGCATTACTAAGTTCAAGACCGATAGTATAGCTAGATTACTGATAAAGTCATAGCTGTGAACATTGATTTCCTCTTGCACGGCAAATCCGACAATGATTACTTCTAGACAAGCAACTAGAGAATAACTCTGTCCCTTGCTGAGGACAGTAGCATTGGGGTTACGAAAACAACGCTTGAGTGATTGCCCAACCCAGTAAATCCACAAGCCATAATGTAATAAGGTCATGCCTATGAGACTGATATCCCTAGCACCAATGGGCAAATAATACCATTTTGACACTCCCACGGCTGGAAGCGCGTGGGATTCTTGCTTCATCCAGCCAACTTAAATTAGAGGAGTTTCCCCACCTAAGCAGAGGTTGTTCTGTCCACAAGCTTGAGATTCCGTATGCCCTACGGTACTTTTTATTCCTTTGAGCAGA
>JAAHGR010000453.1 GCA_010672425.1 Symploca sp. SIO2E6 | reverse complement strand
AGGACGACCTTTAAGCCTTAATTGGTTTTTGACCTCACCGTATTGTTGAGCCGTTTGAGTATCACACCCAATTACGGTACTATTAGCAATCAACTTATCAACTCTTGCTAGATTTGCTTGCTTGCGTCCCGATTTTTTTGCGCCGTAACACAACTCACCAATGGCAATACTTGGAATAAAGACTTCGTCGGCTTGAGCAAGGTTGTTTTTGACTACTGCTTCATCTGAAAACAGAGCAATGATGATATTGGTATCCAGCAAGTATCTACCACTCATTGATATCTACCTGTTCACAGCCTTGCTCGATTGCCTCACGCATTAATTGGAGGTCATCAGGAGGAATAGAACCTGCAAAAGGTAGCAATTGTGTTCCTGGAGTACCTCGAACTTCAACTTTTACCAATGTCCTAGCGAATTCAAGCACCTGCCATTGCAAGTCCTGTGGCATGGCTCTGAGTTGTTCAATTACTTCATCAATAATAGGAGTACTCATTTTTACCTCTTTAATCTTTGTGTCCTTTGTGCCTTTGTGGTTAATTTGCTTTCGAGAGACTTAACTGGGATTGGTGGGCACTTATAAAATGGCAAGCGCTTGCTTCACCTACTCCCTCGCTTCCAAAACCTGAGCAGCGGTTAGTTCCAGTTGAGGAAAAATCCGAGAAACAATTTCGAGATATTGCTCAAAGGTCAGTTTAAGGGGTGTGTAGGTCATTTTTCTTTCCTTTCCTTCATCCTACCTTAATTCCAAACGATTTAACAGAGACTCTACAGTTGTTTGCTGCCATGTTGGGAGTGCAACTAGTTCAAGATTTTGGGCAACATGTTCAGGTTTTTTCATCCCTACCAAAGCTGTTGCAATACCAGGTATACTTCGAGTAAATTGCAGAGCTTGCTGAGGGATAGTTAATGGTTCTTTACTTTGAAAGTTTAGTAGAGGTGACATTTTTTCTAGTTCCTTACCCTGAGCAATTGCAGCACTGGCAATCGGCGTTATGTTTAATTGCTGGGCAGCTTGTATAACAGGCATTTGATGACCATTAATAGTTTGGGTAGCCAGGGTTACTCCCTCTAACATCAGTAGATTTAGGGGTAGCTGAATAAACTTAAAATGGTTTTTCCCTTGAGCAGATACACCTTGGGCAATAGCCTGAGCCTTGGCTAAATCAATGTGAGCTTTGTGGGTAGGGGTGACTCGAAAAGCATTCCAGGTAGCTAATCCATAGGCTCCAATTTTACCAGCTGCAACGGCTTCTTCTAGGACGGTAAAAGATGCCTCTAACTGTTGGTAAAAGATTTCCGGGGAGCCATCTACAAGCTGCTCTTCTGGGTTATGTAAGTAGTAGATATCAATAGTTTCCACACCCAAGTTGTCCAGACTACGATTAAGCTGATCACGGATATATTCAGGATGCATACAGTGCCTCTGTTGAGCTAGATCCCTCATGCAAATAGAAGTCTCAGGTGGATCAACATAGGTTGCCTTAAACCACTCAACACGATTGGGGTGGGGGACAAATCCTCCCTTGGAACAAATAATTAGTTCTTCACGGTTAGCAATACCTTGGTTAATAACTTGGTGAATAGCTTTTCCCACAACCCGCTCACTTCGCTGATGGCGGTAGTTAATGGCAGTATCAATAACATTGATACCATTTGCGATCGCATTTACAATTGCCGAATGCATCAGGTGATCAGTTGCTTCATCCACTTTACCTAAATAAGTCCCAATGCCGATAGAACTCATTAACAGTTGGTTGTTGGTTGTTGGTTGTTGGTTGTTTGTCATTTGTTGTTGGTTGTTGGTTGTTGGTTGTTGGTTGTTGGTTGTTTGTTGGTTGTTGGTTGTTTGTTTTTGGTTTGGGAATTGGGAATTGGGAGTTGAGGAATTGGAAAGAGCCCCCTTGTCCTCCTTGTCTCCCTTGTCTCCCTTGTCTCCATTCTCCCCGCGTCCCCGCGTCTCCGCGTCCCCGCGTCCCCCAATCCCCGCGTCCCCGCGTACTCCGAAAACCGGCGCTGCAATCAACTCCTCCACCGGCTTATCTTCCAAACTCTGCCGGAGGAAGGAACTATTTGCCGTATTTTCCAACAAGCGCCGAATTAAATAAGCCATTCCTGGTAATAGCTCCCCATAAGGAGCATACACCCGCACTCGATGTCCCTGCTGCACCAAGGCTTTGGCTAGTTGATCTCCCATGCCGTAGAGGACTTGCATTTCAAAACGGCGGCGAGGGATCTTGAGGCTTTCAGCAATAGCTATAGCATGAGCTTGTGATCGCACGTTGTGACTACCAATGGCAGCATAGAGATACTCGTGGTTTTCTAGCAACAGTTGGGTCATTTGCTCGAAGTTGGCATCGGTAGCTGCTTTTTCGTTATAAACTGGTTGAGGCCAATCCTGTTGCAAGGCGTGGATAGTCTCCTGATCCCAATAGGCTCCTTTGACTAAGCGCACTGTTACTGGATAACCCCGTTCCTTCGCCCAAGCAATCAACCCCCGCAAGTCCTGCATACTATCCCGTAGATAACCTTGCAGGGTAACACCAATATCCGTGCGATCGCGAAATTCTGCTTCCATCAACAGTTCCTTGAGGATGGAGAGGGTCATATCCTTATAGATATACTGCTCCATATCAAAGTGAACCGCTGCCCCTAACTCCTTGGCACGACGCAGTAAAATACGAATGCGATCACATACTCGTTGCTTACTTCCTTCTGGATCAAGGGGGTCAAATTGGGAGTAAAATGCGGTTAACTTAGCAGATACCTGGACTTGTGGGATTGATTCCCCATCCGCTGTATCGATTTCTGCTACCGTTGACCAGTTTTTCGCCTCCTTGGTCAACTGTTCTAGCAAATTCAGATAACCATCCAAATAAGATTGAGCCTCGGCTTCCGTAATTACCGCTTCCCCCAACAAATCCAGGGTGAAAGCCATCTTTTCTTTCCGCAGTCTGGCAATGGTTTTGATTGCCTGTTTAATATTCTCACCAGCAATATACTTGTGAGCCAGAGTTTCCACTCCTGTAGAGACGGTTTTTGCCGCTAATTGACCGGGCATAGAGTCAGCTGCGGTAAAATTCAGCATTCCCTTGAGGGTACTTGGGAGTTCTACCGATTCATCCCCTAAGTATTCTTGCAGGTGACGGGCAATTAATGAAATTAGCTGAACTTAGGGAAAAAAAGTATCAAGCCTTAGTTGACTCTTTAGGTGTTGTGGGAATGCTTCGCTTCCTCCAACAACTGGAAGTTGGTTATGGAGATTACACGACTGAGCGACAGCAGTGGTTAGATGAACTAACCCTAACCGATTTTCATTCGTTATGTTAAACAAAAGCCTCGATAATTTTAGGGTTTACTCTTTAGTTGACCAGTTTTTCGCCTCTTTGGTCAACTAAAGAGTAAATTTAGATAACCTTCCAAGTAAGACTGAGCCTCGGTTTCGGCAATCACCGCTTCCCCTAACAAACAAGTGACGGGCAATTTACCCATTGCTGCGCAAAGCCGGTAGAGAATCGATAAACCGAAACAACTGCACCCGCTTTCCCAGGATTATATCAAGGAAAGGATAAACAGTTATAATTCCCGAATACCTTACAACCTTCTTTCTTCCCTCCTGCCTCGGAGCCTTATTGCCACCAAAGTGTAAGGGATAAAATCCTTGTATAGGGCTATGAAAGAATGTATTGTATAGGATAACGCAATAAAAGCATACCAAGAGATGGCGGATACGAGATGCATAATCTATTTTTTATGAGAAGATTATTAATCCTAATAACTACGACGTGTATCATGGCATATCCGAGAGAAGTACGTGCGCAAGATGAATGTTGCCCGAAAGCGGTAATTGGGGGTGGGGAAGGAGAGTACTGTATGATCTATGAAGCGGAAGGAGTGAACCTGAGATTTCAAACTTATGACAAGCCAGTGAAGCTCGATATCGAATATAGAGCTGAGGAAAGGTTCTGTGATCAGTGTTACTTTTTCTTAGAAATAGGGAAAGAGTCGGAAGTGTTCTACATTAACCCACATGCAAAGGAGCTCACCGTTAACGCAGTATTATATGAAGGGCAGAGTATCGAAGACATAGGGATTTTAGAGGTAAAATGTCTTGCTCGGTAATCATTTTTCTTAAATTGATGAGTTCACTAGACAAACTCCTATAAACAATAAGTGATTGGAGGGATTTTACCTTTTTTTTTATTTTTTGCTATGATTATTTGATAATGGTATGAGTGTGCGCCGATAAAGGAAACGAATCACACCAGGCACAGAAGAACACCCAGAGTTTGGAATAGGTGTGCGCCTATAGAGGAAACGAACCACGCCACGCACAGAGGAACACAGAGAGACTGTGGAACAGGCTTCCAGCCTGTCATTGATTTCAACAAGTAGTTGGGTTTTCTGTAGTGTGATTGCGATAAGGAACCATCAAGAAGTTAAAAGGGTGAAAAAAGGCGATGAAAAAAAGGTTCACATTAAGAGCCATAGCAATCTCAGTTTTAGTTCTGTTAGTTTATCTGGTTACGGTAGTAAAACCAAGTTATGCGTTTGGCGAGTTTTGTTGTGATGGAATCACACTAACCAAGGATGCACCAGAATGCTACTACAGTTAAAATGATTAAATAGATGTAGGTTGGGTCGAGGCAACGAGACCCAACGCTGGAGCGGGTTGTGTTGGGTCACGAAGAAAGCTCTACCCAACAAAGCAGTTTTAGCTGATAATCAGAATACACCAAATGCGATCGCGCAGCTCTTGCGGGGTTTGGATTTAGCCAATTGCTACGAATTCTGGGTTTGTGAAAATCTAGGAGATACCGATGACTAACAATTCTTTATAATACTATCAGATGAGGATAATTCACCACAAAGACACAAAGGACACAAAAAAAAGGAGAACTGACCACGAAGTCTATTGGGTTGTGTGCAATAATGAAGTCAAGTTTTTCTCCATCTTGAACAATGGCTTGGACAATTGGACATCGGCTACAGGGTGATAAATACCGTATCGAGAAAGTCCTGGGAGAAGGGGGTTTTGGCATTACCTACAAAGCATTGCATGTTCTGTTCAACGAGCCGGTGGTGATTAAAACTCCTAACGAAAAGCTGCAAAATGACCCAGAATATCCCAAATTTGTCCGGCGATTTATCAAAGAAGGGCAACAACTGGCAAAATTAGCTAAAGCCCGTCATCCCCATATTGTCAGAGTTAGTGATTTATTTGAAGAAGCTGGACTCCCTTGTTTGGTGATGGATTTTATCGCCGGGGAGAGTTTGTTTGATGTGGTGAGACGCCAGGGAGCATTACCAGAAGTAGTGGCAGTGAACTATATCCGCTAAAAACAAGGGATATTTCTCGGTATTGGTGGTTGGTAGTAGTTTTCCTAAGCTACTTAATCATGGGTTTTGTGTCAGTATTTTTTACTGTGTTAATGCATTTGTTATTAACTGTAAGCAACTATTTTTACACGCTTGACAGGTCAAATGATGACGAGTCAAATCAAAATATGTTTTTCTTTGCAGAATCTGCTGTAGCGCTAATCATCCTCTTGAGAATTATAAGATCTTTCCCTGTCGATCCTCCGATTCAGGAGAATGCGGGTAATCTCGATATTAACGTCGTTACGAAGACGTTAATTTGGCTTGCAGCTATGAATTTCTCTACAAATATATTGAAAAAAGTAGAATACAAATTTGAGAAGTCCTTTAGCAAGTTTCACGTTATTCTCTTGTTGAGTCTAACTTCTTGGCTGGGAATTGGTTTGGGGTGGTTGACGTATCAAATATTTACCTTTTGACACTTTTTACGAGACCACTGGCAAAATAGCTCGTAATGTCGTGAGACTACTAAAAGCTCCCTAATACTAAATCCCCCAATTTTGGGGGACTTTGAGTCTGGGCTCCCCCAGAATTGGGGGCTGGGGGGCATCAGCAAAAATACCTCTCGTAGGGTGGGCATTGTCAACCATATAAAACAGCAACGAGATAACTTGCTCATAATGCCCACCACAGTCTTCTCCCTTAATGAATTGGTGGGCAAATCTCAAAAATAGGACAAAACGGGGGGGGTGTGTGCCAAACTTGATATAATTTATTAGTCCAATTGTTAAAGATATTCCATTTGCCTACCCTACAAGAGAAAGCGATCGCTCTTATGGTAGCATCCAGAACTACCTGATGTTACTTTATTTTCCATGATAGACTCTACCAATCCTGTAGAAATCTGGGCACGAAGCTTTCCTCGAAGACTAACTCCTACCTATAGCCAACGTCATCGATTTCAAATTAGACATTGCGGAGTCGAGGAGATTCGTGTGAGGGATGGAGGGGAAGAAATCTGGGCAGATGGCATCAATTTTCAAACTGGACAATTATTAGAAGCAAAGTTTATTGGAAATCCTGTTAATAGTCCTTATATCAGTAATTCAAATGTACCACCTTTTATCCGTAATAAGGCTGTTGGCGATGTAAATAATGAGTTTCGGCGATATGCCGCAGTAATTAATGATCCAGAAACACCTGTTATTGGACTACAAGTAATTGTTAATATTAAGGAAGCTGTACCATTTTTTGAAAGTTTGCTGAGTCAGTTTAATCTTCCTGGTAGCATTATTGTCCTACCCTGATCTTTAAGGAGAACTATCAATGGAATACCTTGTTACACCACCAGAATCAACAAATTGA
>JAAHGR010000452.1 GCA_010672425.1 Symploca sp. SIO2E6 | reverse complement strand
ACAGAAAATGTTACTCGCATTAATATTAAAAGAAAGCCTGATGGTATTTGAAGATATGCTTATCCAGTAACAGAAACTTACACCTTAAAGAGAGCAGGAGAGAAATATGAGTAGTAATCCTCGGTTGGAAATTAAGTTAAAAGAACGGAACTTAGAAAACATTGCTCCGCCACCTGACGACCCTTTAGGAGAGTTATCTGATTTTGCACTGGGAATCAGAAAGTTTTGTTATGAATGCGATCGCCAGGTTTCAGTTAGGGTTAGCCATGAGGAGTATCTTGTATTTTTAGACCCCGATATTTGCCTGATTATTGAGGATGATTTACCTAAATTAATTGCCGAAATAGAAAAAGGTCAAGCAATTGAGTTAGAGTTTGCTGAAAGTTGTTGGATAATTATTAGGCTTGTTCCCCATGGTAACGGCATTAAATGTTATTTAAGAGAGTTTGGTTATTCAACCGATGAAAAATTATTGTTCTTGAACAAACAACAGGTTTTGGATGAGTTAAGAGGGTTTTTAATTGAATTGATGGATATGGCTGTTAATTTGGGTTATATTAGGTTAGAGGATAAGAATGACTTTATTAAACCCGCTTTTAGTGATTCAAGAGTGTTAGTTTAGGAGAGCTATCCAGTGTTAAGAAACCAGGTTTCTTTTCTCACATCTCGGCGGCTCTCTAGTAGTTAGGGGGATAAGTTTTATTAATCAAAGTAATGAGTAATGAGTAATGAGTAATGAGTAATGAGTTAAGAGTAACGGGTTGCTTGCTGCATAAGGATTTAGGGTAATTTCGACTGGCGTTAAAACCTGTGAATAAAACCCATCACATTATTGATTTAACCAGCTGTTCCCCTACGATAGTGCAAGCTTTTTGAGCTCATTGAGACAAAATCCTTGCACTTGTTGAGGAAAAAAATGGTTGTTTGCCCTGTAAGGCATGGCTTCCAGACTTATACAGCATACCCTAAGTAGGGTTTGCTGAATAAGTCGATTGACTCTGGTAATAAGTAATAAGTAATAAGTAATAAGTAATAACTAAGAGGTTCTGTAAAGCTTACTGCATCAGTATTAGAGCAATTTGATGACGTGAAAATTCCTCGATAAAATATGCTGTTTTTTACCTTATCTTCCCAATTTAACCAGGTGTTCCCCTACGATAGTGCAAGGTTTTTGGGCTAAAAGATACAAAAACCTTGCACAATTTTAACTATAAAATGCTTGAAACCTTTGTCTGACGTGACTTACATACTTATGCAGCATACCCTAAGTAGATCGAAGGAGGTTTCCGTAGGATGTGTTAGCGATAGCGTAACGCATCAAAACCTGACTATGTGGTGCGTTAGGCAGAGCCTAACGCACCCTACAAGCTGGATTTGCTTTCAAAATATTGCTGTAATGCTTCTTTCCAAGGGGTATCGTAGTTTGCTGATGGTTGTGTACTCACTTTTGCTACTCAAATTGAAGTAGATACCGTTTTAAGAAAAATTATTATCTAGCAAGGGTTTCTTGAAGCTGCGGTCAAAATTCCCCTGAATCCCTATCAGGAATGGAAACAGGAAAAAATTTGGTCAAAGAATTTTCTGTTCAATAGATGTGTTACTGAAAGCCTTATATAGATAACACCTTTGCTTGTCACCCCTTGAGTACCTTCTCAGTAGCAATCACTTGGTGTCAATTGCCTTCACACTCCCTCAATACCTGAGGGGTGAGAAGTTACTTCAAAAGTAAGCCTGATATGGAGTGTAGGTAAAAAAACTAGTAACAATGACTAATACTCATCCACTTATAGAAATCCATCTGAGACTAATTGGAGCTTTACAGAAAGGATATATCGAAGCTTTAGAAGCTGGAGACTGGCAAGCTGCAGAGTATCGATGCTCCCACTTAAACAAATTATCTGAAGGGTTGTACTATCTCAGTCAGTCTCTTGAACAAGGAAACCAGCCTCCGTTACTTGTGAAACAGGCGAGTAATCCTAGCTGGCTCAATGGGGTTCGCGCTATTAACCCAACTCAATCCTCAACTAATCCCCCAACTCAATCTTCTCCAACTACTAACCAGTCTACAGAATCATCCACAATATCACCAGAACTCTCTAATTATGAATGGGGTGTTGGTTATCAAGGTGCAAAGCCACCACCAATTGATGAAGTGTGGAAGTAGTGTTTAGCTCTGGGTACTTCAGCTGTCAGCCAACCCGCTGTAGAGACGTTTCATACAACGTCTCTACAGTGGGTTGGTTATAACGGGATTCCCAATTCCCAATTCCCAATTCCCAATTCTCAATTCCCCAACGCCAATATTGCCGTGCCATAGGCAGCTTCACTAGATATGGGAGGTAGTATCGGTACTTGGAGATGCCTTTCCCGAATTGCTGTCCAAGCAGGATTTTTGGCTCCACCACCGGCAGTATAAACCTGAGTGAGGGGAGTTGCTCCTAGCTGTTGCAATAACTCGTATCCCCGTGCTTCAATCCGAGCCATACTTTCGAGTAAGCCGTGGAGGAATGCTACTGCCTGAGGGGGAAGGGGTTCGAGTTTCGGTTGTAGGTGAGGGTCGTTGACGGGAAAGCGATCGCCTACTCCCAGTAAGGGATAATAATCTAAGGGACTCTCTTGATGGGGGTCAATTTGACTGCTGAGGCGGACTAACTCGGCATCAGTGAAGAAATGCCGGAGTACTGCACCACCAGTATTAGAAGCTCCACCGGTGAGCCAATTGTCTCCTAGACGGTGTGAGTAAATTCCATATTGAGCATTATCCACCCGATGACGACTCAGCAGCTTTAGTACTAGAGTGGAACCGAGGGAAGTTACTGCTTCACCAGGCAGCTTTGCACCACTAGCGAGAAAGGCGGCGATACTATCGGTTGTACCAGCACAGACGAGGCAATGCCGCTGTAACCCCAAACGATCCGCAATTTCCCCAGTAATCTCACTTACGGGTGTTCCAGGAGTAAGGACTTGGGGTAGAATAGGTTTAACTACCAACTTTTCCATCCAGGAGGGATAGCACATTTGCTGGGGATCATAACCTAGCTTTAAAGCATTGTGATAGTCACTAATACCTAATTTACCGTGCAACAAAAAAGCTAGCCAGTCCGCCTGATGAAGGAAGTAGTAGTCTTGAGCTGTCTTCTGCTCACTTTCCCACCACAGAAGTTTAGCAAGGCTAGAGGTTGCACTTAATACTACCTGATGAGGAGGTGCGATCGCTTGTAACTTTTCCCTAACTACCAATCCTCTTGCATCATGGTAGAGGAGGGGTTCAGCAACAGGTTTACCCCAACGATCACATAGTAGTACAGTAGAAGAAGTACCATCAATAGCGATCGCTTTGATGTCTCGGCGTATTTTCTGGGGAATTTGCTCAATCAAGCTCAATAAAGCCTGTTGCCAGGTAGCTGGCAAATCTCTAGTTGAGTTTGACACCCAGGGGTACTGAGATTGAACCTGAATGGTTCGTTGGGCGTCAATTACCATGGCTCGTGCGCCAGATGTGCCGAAATCAATGCCCAGGAAGAAGTTCATGGAGGTTGTTGTGGGATGAGGGATGCGATCGCTCTTGCTAATTATCTAAGTCTATCCATTAAGATAAGAGTATCAGCCAAATCAATGTAATTTTTCGGCTAATTTCTTATCTTACATCTATCCTAGTACAAGAAGGCTCCCAGGCTCTAAGGCAACTCCGTTGGAAAAATTTTCACAAACCTTGGGTTCTCAGTAATTTCCCAGGAATTGCCTGTTGCCAGATGAGGTGTTGCCTACTTACTATTACTGCTTTGGTGTATCTACTGGAGAATGAACAATGGAAGCTCTATCTATGCTAGATGAAATCGTTCAAGAGCTGGAACGGCAGGAAAATTTTACTCGGATTAAAAAATTACTTTTTTATGCCTGCAAAAATTATTGGGAAAATGATCTGAGTATCATCAATAGTTGCAATTTACAGGATTTTCTTCGACAGTTAAGAAGCACCAACCCCACCATAGAACAACTGCGTTTCACCTTGGAGCGCCTGGTGGAAACGATTAATCGCAAAGCCGAGTATTCCTTGGTTGCCAACACAATCTTGAGTCGGGTAGGTAAGTTGTATAGTAATGGAGAAGGTTCAACTGAGGTTATCCTTGTCAGACCCCACAATTTGTATGATTCAGCTCCTCAGACATCTATTGTTAATGAGATTGCTAGCGAATTAGAGCAAAATCCCAACTCTGTACGGATTAAAAAACTAATGCTTTACATGTGCAGAAATGTTTGGGAAAATAATACCCAGATCTTAGATGGTTTGGCATTCAAAGATTTACTCCCAGAGTTAAGGGAATCTTATTCAACTCTGGAGCTACTTAACTCCAACCTCTATAGTACGGTAGCAACCCTCAATCGACCGACGGAATATGCCTTAATTGCTTACACCATTATTAACAAAGTAGAAAAACTATATCCAGATGATGAGGAACCAACGGCAGCTCACTCCGCCAAAATCGCTAAATCATCTCCTGCGGTACAACAAGCTGCCAAGATCTCATCAGCTGCCTCACCCCAAACTCTCAAATCATCTCCTCCTGTAGGGCAAACTACCCAACCTTTATCGCAACAGGATCAAAGTACACCTAGCTATGATCCCTTTGAATTGCGACTAGCAATTATGAGGTATACTAATCCTTTAAGAGCGAAAATTCTACTATTTTCTGCCCTCTATCAGCAGTTTAATCCCCGTGAGCAAGACTGGTCAGAGATGAAGAATAAAGAGCTCGATGAATTGTTATTCTCTATGTTCTCTCAATGTTCAACGATCAATGAGCTAGAATTTCATCTGCATGAAACTGCCAAATGTCTTGAGGAGCCTGATGAAGGTGCTCAAGCAGCAGCAGCAATCATCAAATCCATGAAATCTTTATATAAAAATTACTAGGGTGATGAGGATATGGAGGCTCAGGAACTGATAGAGCGATATGAAGCAGGAGAAACTAAATTTACTGGTGTCAGTCTGAGTGGTGCTAATCTCTTCGGCGCTGACTTAATTGGGATAGTTCTAAAAGGAGCCGACCTCCACGATGCTATCCTAGTTTTTGCCTTCCTCAGTCGAGCCAATCTGCAGAAGGCCAATCTAATTGGGACTAAACTTAGTGGAGCAAACCTCAATCAAGCGGCTCTCAATGGAGCAACTCTTAAGGGAGCCGACTTACATGGTGCTACTTTGCAGGGAGCCGATTTACGGGGAGCCAATATCACTTTGGTAAATTTGCTAGATGCCAATTTAATGGATGCAGACTTGCGGGGGACTAACTTAAGTAGTGCTAACCTCACAGGAGCCTGTCTACGGGGTGCAAACCTGCGGGAGGAAAGGAGAATTTATATGGCTAACCTGCGGGGTGCGACTCTGCACAAAGTAGATTTGCGGGGAGCAGATTTAACCGGTGCAGATTTGTCGAAAGTTAACCTCAGTGGCGCCAATCTCCGGGAGACCAACCTGCGTTATGCTGATTTGCGTGGTGCAGATTTGAGTGCAGCCAACCTCAGTAATGCATTCCTGACGGAAGCCAACCTCATGGGTGCTAACCTACTCGAAGCAGTGATGACTAATGTCAGGCTAGAAAGAGCTAACCTGAATGAGGCACAATTAACCGGTGTTAACTTACAGGGTTCAGTTATGCCTGAGGTGAAGCTCAATAAAGCACAATTGAGTCAAGCTAACTTAAGTATGAGCAGGATGAATCGAGTGGACTTCAGTCGAGCCAATCTACGGGATGCTAACTTGAGGGACTCAGATTTGATTGATGCTTACTTTGCTAGAGCTAATCTCACTAATGCCAATCTCACTAATGCTAATCTGACTAGGGCGGAACTAAGTAGTGCCAATCTGACTGGTGTTAACTTAAAAGGTGCAACTATGCCCGATGAATCTATTCATGATTAGCGATCGGTGTTAGGTGTTAGGTGTTAGGGGAATATTTAGGGCGCAGGCAATAATATTTGGGGCGCAGGCAATGCGCCCGTACAAAGGCAAATTGGGGCGCAGGCAATGCGCCCGTACAAAGGCAAATTTTAGTAGGGAATAGTAGATAATGACTCCAGAAAAATTTTTGTCATCCAGTGTTTGGGTTACTAGGATCAAGACTTACTTTAAACTCATGGATCTCAACGGAGATGGATTTCTGACCCTCGCCGAATTCGAAGCGATCGCGGATCGGTTGATCGAACTTCAAGGTGATCCGTCGAAAGCCGAAGCAGTCCGGACATTGTTTCACGCCTTGTTTGAGAATGTGATTGCCGGGGGAGCCTCAGTGGATGCCAACACCAGGATCAGTGAAGAAGAGTTAGTTGCCAATGCGGCGAAGGCAGTCTCGATAGTCCCATCGGCAGAGGAAGTAGGTAGACAAAAGAACGAAGTCTTCTTCGATATAATCGACACCGATAACTCCGGAGAGATCTCCCGTGAAGAATACAGGAAGTATTTAGCAATCTACTCCGGAGGAGACCAACCTGAACGCGCTGACAAGGCTTTCGAGAGTATCGACACTGATGGCAACGGTTCCATCACCCGCGCCGAATTCATCGAAGGTCACATGGGATACTGGTTTACACACCCCAGTGAGCATAACCACTCCCCACTTCCCTATGGACCAATTGAATAGATGTAGGTTGGGTCGAGGCAACGAGACCCAACACTGGAGCGGGTTGTGTTGGGTCACTTT
>JAAHGR010000451.1 GCA_010672425.1 Symploca sp. SIO2E6 | reverse complement strand
TCCCATCCCCCCATCTCCCTTGTCTCCCCCATCTCCCTTGTCTCCCCCATCTCCCTTGTCTCCCCCATCTCCCTTGTCTCCCCCATCCCCCCATCCCCGCGTCATGCTCCCTCCCTACCACGCCGTCGCTGGGCAAACCAGTCTTGCAGCTGGGTTCGGCAAGCAGATTCCATAATCCCAGCTAGGACGGGTAATCGGTGGTTAGAGCAAGCACTATCGGGAATATTGGCAACGGTACGAATTGTGCCAGTTTTGGGATCGTCTACCCCGTAAACCAGTAAAGCTAACCGTGCCAAAACGATCGCACCAGTACACATGGGGCAAGGTTCGAGGGTAACGTAGAGGGTGCAGTGGTTGAGATGCCAGGTTTGTAAAGCTTTACCAGCAGCACGTAGGGCGAGAATTTCTGCATGAGCTGTAGGATCAAGATCCCGTTCTCTACGATTAGCGGCTTCTGCAATTAAGTTACCCGCATCATCAACAACCACGGCCCCCACTGGTACTTCTCCCGCCTCCCCAGCTTCTTGAGCAAGTTTAAGAGCACGACTCATCCATTGCCTATGCATGAGATAGGCAGGATTGTCAATAGCTGCTGATGTATTTTCAAACATCTGCCAATTCCCCATTCCCCATTCCCAATTCCCCATTCCCAATTCCCCATTCCCTTAAGCTACTTCCACAAGTAGAGGGTCTAACTCACCCTTGGCATCCAATTCATGGATTTCACTACAACCACCAACATGCCGGTCATTGATGAAAATTTGTGGCAGTGTCCGGCTTCCGTTAGCACGCTCTGCCATTTTGCTTCTAGCGGCGTCATCGCCATCTATCTTATATTCTGTGTAGTTGACCCCTTTCCAGGATAATAACATTTTCGCTCTGATACAGAAGGGGCAAGTTTGCCAAGTGTAGATCTCGACATTAGCCTTGATTTCTTCGGGATGCCGTCCTAGAAAGTTATTAAGAGAGTCAAGCATTATTTCCTTACTCCGCAAATGCCATTTCTTATCTATCCTACAAAAAATTAAATCTTTCTACATCTAAAGTCGTAAAATCGCAGCCACACCCCCGATTGAGCTTCCCCTTCCCAGGAACCTAGCCAGAGTCCTAAAGTTTTGCACCACAGCCAGCTGCGATCGCACGGAGAAACCGGGTTTCTAGCAAAAATAGTGACTTCATACTAACATCTTTCAAAGAAACCCGGTTTCTGAATCCGAACTCAAAGAAGTTGATGTTGCTACTGCTAGTGGAAAGGAGTAATCAAACCTATGGATAGTGTAGTACTAGATAACGATGTAATTGTAACTGATGAGGATACTGCCGAAGAAGATAGTGGTGATAGTGGTGGATTGTATCCTTATGACCCGACTCAGGCAGATATCGACATTAGAGAAGATCCTCAAACAGTTTTCGAGTTAATGAGGAAATATGATCAGGGTAGGCTGATTATCGACCCTGATTTTCAACGTAATTTGGTTTGGAAGCTAGACCAAAAAAGTAAATTTATTGAGTCTATTATTCTTAATTTCCCTCTTCCTCCTTGGTATGTCAATCAAACGGTAGAAGGAAAATATATCATAGTGGATGGCTTGCAGCGTACTACAACATTACATCAGTTTGTTAATGACGAATTTGCCTTAAGTGGTTTACAAGCTTTGCCTAAGTTAAATGGCTATAATTTTTCTCGGCTGCAAAAGTTGCCAGGAGATTATCAAACAAGAATTGAAGATAAGAGACTTACTATATACCTAATAAAACCCTCTGTATCTATTAAAGTCGTTTACGATATTTTTAATAGAATTAATACGGGAGGCACAAATCTTGAGCGTCAAGAAGTCAGAAATTGCATTTTCTCAGGAAAATCAACAAGGTTACTGAAAGAGTTGTCAGAGCAAGAGTATTTTAGAAGAGCAATTGATTATGGAGTTTCCCCCAAAAGAATGAAAGATAGAGAGGTTATTCTGCGTTATTTGGCTTTCGATATTTTTGATTATGAAAAAGATTATCAAGGTGATTTGAGTGATTTTGTGGAAAAAGCTATGAGAACAATCAATTTGCTGCCAGATGCCAAAATAGAAACCTTGAAAAAAGATTTTGAACGAGTAATGAACTTAACTTTTGATTTCTTTGAAAATAAAAATTTCCGTTTACCTACAGGTCAAACTAGAGGTAGAATAAATATTGCTATTTTTGAATCTGTATCTTATTTCTTTTCTATCAGCAGTGACGATTTTTTAAAAAAGCACAAAGAGTCTATCAAAAGTAATTTTGTCAAATTATTAGCAAATCAAGATTATCTCAATTCCATAAAATATGGTACGAGTAGTAAAGCCAAGGTTAATACTAGATTTAAGCTGGCTCAAGAAATTCTAGGAGATGTATAAAACATGCTCAAAGCAATAACCGTAAAAAACTTTAAATGTTTTAAAGAAGAAACAAAGTTTCCTTTAGGACAACTAACTTTACTGACAGGGATTAATGGACGTGGTAAATCAACCATGCTCCAATCTTTACTCTTAATGAGACAATCTATCGAACACAATGATAATGGTGCTCAACTTGTCTTGAATGGTAGTTGTATCAACTTAGGTAGTTTTAATGAAATTAGAAATAGTAATGTATCAAGAGAAGAGTCAATTATATTTAAATACTTGTATGAAGGTATTGGAGATATAACAGAAAATAATCGGTTCAAAATTTTTGGATCTGCTCAATATTCTTTTGAAGAAAACTATCAAGATGATATGGTAGCTCAAATAAAGATGATTGAATTTGATGATGATATTATAGTGAAATATTTTGATAAGCTTGATAGTAACACATATGATAGTATACCATACAAGATCAATTCGGCTTATCAAAACTTGAGTCAAAATCAATTTAATTTTAATAGGAGCGTATACAAGTATATATCTGACATTCCAGAAGAAAAAAAGTTTAATGGCCCTTGTCACTTATTCAAACTACTACCTTCGGTACCTATGGTAGGTCTTCAAAATCCAAAAGGTTTTTATTCAAATATATATTCACTCAATCTATATAAGTCTTTGTATTTCGATAAAATTCATTATATATCAGCAGACCGTATAGGTCCACAAGAGTTTTATTTGAAATCCACTCTGACCAAATTTCCCAATGTAGGCTCAAAGGGAGAATTTACCGCTAATTTACTACATAAAAATAAAGATTATCTAGTTAATGAGCAATTATACCGAGGAGAAGACGCCAACACATTAGCTACTCAAACAGAAGAGTGGCTTCATCAAATTTTTGACGGTGGCAAAGTGGAAATTACTAGTTCAAATAGTAATATACTAGAACTGATGTTCAATACAAGTAGCTCAAAAGATCGTTTTAGACCAGCCAACGTTGGCTTCGGTTATCATTCTGTCTTACCGATTGTTGTTTCAGGCTTGATTGCCAAACCAGGTGAAATCTTAATCGTAGAAAACCCTGAAGCACATTTACACCCAAAATCACAATCACGACTAGCTCAATTTTTAGCAAAAGTGAGCAGCTGTGGTGTACAAGTTTTGATTGAATCCCACAGCGATCATATTTTGAATGCCTTGCGCATAGCGGTTCTGGATAAAATTTTAAATCATGAAGATTTAAAGATACTATATTTTCAGCATCAGGCTGAGTCACCAGTTGTCGAAATTACTGTGCAGCCTGATGGTAGTATTGAAGAATGGCCAGAAGGCTTTTTTGACCAAATGGATAAAGATTTTGAACGGCTTTTTGGAATATAATATGGAAATATTTATTAATGAAGTTTCTCTAGAAGGTCAGTATTCAACAGAGACAGATTTTAAGGAGGCAGTACTAATTTTTAAATCTATTTTTGATGTACTACATCAAAAGATCAAGAAAAAGACCATCTATAAAGAAAATAGTAATTTATTTGTCAACTATGACGCAATCAAAGGCTCTAATTTCCAGCAGAGTTTAAATAAATTAAAAGATAAATCTCTTAAAATAGCTTTTAAAAATATTGTTTTCAACAAATTGAATCCTAAAGAATGGCGTCAAGAGCAAGTCCACTCTCCAGAGGATTATTTCGATTACTGTCCAACCGAAGATTGTCGAGATGTTAGCGATACTTCATTAGCGGAAGTTGCTGAAAGGCAATTGCAAAACAGCCAGATAACCTACTTGGTGATTAATTTCACCAAGTCTAGCTTTAGAGTTGTCCATCCAGACATCAAGGAATGTTGTTTAATTTCTATAATCAAAAACAATAATGAAACTCAACCCATTGATTTAGATAGTATTGATCATCAAGTGGCTCTTGAGCATTGGTTAGAGTCAAAACTAAAATTAAGCAAAATAGAATATGATCAATATTCTGCTGTTCCCCCTAGAGATGAACAAACTATATTACGAGATTCTCAAAGATTTAACAAGACTACCAAGAGATATGACGGTAGAGTCGTTTACTGTGAAATTGCTACAGGTAGATATTGGTACGTAGATAATTTACATTCCGGCAAAGCCGCTCATTTAGAGGTTTTCGATAAAACTGGAAAGCAACACCTGGGAGAAGCTGATTTACAAGGGACAATTGATGAGTCTAAATGTGATCATGATAAGACTCTTAATATATCATAGTGCGATCGCTTGGCAGCCTTGTTGGAATCTAAGCCAAATCTTGTTTATGTCTCAGCAAAATTTTCTCTACCCTATTAAAATCTCTTGCAGGACTGTATAATCTAGGGAGACAGACCCATAAACCTGCACTCTTAACAGGTAGTACACATGGAAGGCAAAAGATTTATCCACACTCTGCGACTACAAAACTTCCTATCCTACGGAGGTGAGGGTGAAGAAATCGAACTGCAACCTCTGAATGTGCTGATTGGTCCCAATGCATCTGGCAAGTCGAACTTAATCGAAGCTATTGGACTCTTGAAGGCAACACCTACAGATTTAGCTGCTGCAATTCGTAAAGGGGGAGGAATCAGTGAGTGGCTTTGGAAAGGTGAAAAAGAGCCTCCTATAGCCAAAATTGAGGTAACTATAGAGTATTCTCCAACCGCTTTTCTGCTATATAAACTTGATTTCACTGCTGCCAAACAAAGACTAGAGATTGTTAATGAGACCATAGGTAAAGACTATTTCAATGAGAAAGATGATGATGATTTTTTTTACTACCACTACCAACGTGATAGCGGATTTATTAGTGTAGGAGAAATGGAGCAAAGACCAGGAGAAAACCTTATTCCTAATTTGTCAATGTTGTCTCAGATAAAGGAAGCATATTTACATCCAGGACTAACATATTTAGGCAATCATTTTTATGATATTTGCTTATATCGAGACTGGCATATAGGTCGTAATTCTGAATCTAGGAAACCTCAGCAAGCAGATTTACCAGAACATCCTTTACTAGAAGACGGAAGTAACCTGGGACTATTTTTGAATAACTTACAATACCAATTGGGAAGTAGGCCAGTTATCGAAAAACTCAAGAAGTTTTACGATGAAGCAGAAGAACTTAGTGTAAAAATTTACGGCGGTACAGTCCAGATATTTATTCGTGAGGAAGGTTTAATTCGACCAATTCCGGCAACCCGCTTATCAGATGGCACACTTCGCTATCTCTTCTTGCTGGCTTTACTCCTTGATCCTACCCCACCACCACTTATATGTATTGAGGAACCAGAGATTGGCTTACATCCAGATATTCTCCCGACAATTGCTGAAATGCTAATCGAAGCATCTCAGCGGACACAATTAATTGTTACTACTCATTCTGATGTCTTAGTTTCCGCACTTTCTCCTGAGTCAGTTGTGGTATGTGAGCGAAATGCTCAGGGAAGTCATTTGCGTCGTCTCGATTCTGATCTTCTCAAAGAGTGGTTGAAAGAGTTTTCATTGGGTCATCTCTGGCGTATGGGTGAAATTGGAGGAACCAGATGGTAAAGGCAATCCGCATTTACATTGAAGGTGATCCGGAACTACGTCAAGGATTTCGCACTTTTCTTCAACCTCTTTATGATTTGGCACAAAACAAGAAAATTAAGATTGAACCACCAAAACTATGCGGAAGCAGAAACGCTGCCTATAAAGCTTTCAAAGTGGCTCTCAAAACTTATCCAGATGCTTTCATTGTTTTACTGGTAGATTCAGAAGGTCCTGTGGATAAGAAACAAACACCTTGGCAATATTTAAATAGTAGAGATGGTTGGGATTCATTGGGAACTGATGATCAACACTGCCATCTAATGGTTCAAACTATGGAAGCATGGTTTTTGGCAGACATTAATGCTTTACGTCAATACTATGGTCAGAAATTGCAAGAAAGTGCGGTTCCTAAGAATCCTAATATAGAGGAGATTGACAAAGTTCGACTAGAATCGTCTCTAGAAGCAGCTACTCGCCACACATCTAAGGGTCAATATCACAAAACACGACATGCATCAAAGCTTTTAGAACTGTTGAAGGTTGATAAGGTACGAAAGGCTTCTCGCTACTGCGATCGCTTTTTTATCACTCTCACCCAAGTTATGGGAGAGACAATTTGACAGTGTTAGATGCAGTAAGGTTGGTTAGACGTGCGATTGTTCGATATAAATATCTTCCCGTTTGGCTAAAGCTTCGATTTGTTGATACAAGGCATGGGGAATATTAGTTGTGATGTTCATCCTTTTATTGACTTAACCAATCTTTAATCAGATCAACCAGACTAGTACCACCTAACC
>JAAHGR010000450.1 GCA_010672425.1 Symploca sp. SIO2E6 | reverse complement strand
CGCAGTAATTTAGTATAGGTATCCCAAAGGGTAGCATTAGAAATCACCACTGGTGCTTTGATGACTTCTCCATTATGCAACCGAACACCCACAGCTTGACCTCCCGCCACCAAGATTTGTTCCACATGAGCATTCAACTGCAACTCCCCACCCCAGTTTTGCAAACCCCGCACCAAAGCAGCGACAATAGCTCCACTACCCCCAATGGGATACTCTACACCAGCGCGGGTGCGTTCTCCCAACATGAATGCTACTTCTGGAGCAACTGTTCCCTGAGCCTTTAATCCAGATAGCAAAAAGCATTCCAAATCAATCAGCCGTCGCACCCAAGGATCACGCACCTCTTCATCCATTATTCTACCTACTGAACCCTGAATAACACCCAACTGGGGTAACATTTTGATTAAAGTTGGCAGATAGTTGGTTAATAAAAGGGGAATTAGCCGCCAATCTGCTCTCAGGGCAATGGTTGGTATATCTTTGAGACAGTTATAAACAGATAAAAGCCGTTGTTCAAATTGCGCTAGTTCCTTAGCTCCCTGAGGCGTAATCTTAGCTACCGCTTCTCGGTAGCGTTGTGCATCACAATAAACCGGAAAGCTACCCTCAGGAAAGTGATAATGTCCTAAAGGATCGTAAGATACTACTTCCAGAGATTCTCCCAAAACATCCAACACCTGCCGCAAAGGATTCAAACTAGGACGTTGTTTCCCCAAACCACAGTAGAAAGAAGGGCCAGAATCAAAGGTAAATCCCCTCCTTGTAAAACTATGAGCAGCACCACCTGCGATCGCATGACTTTCACACACTAGCACCCGCTGATTATAGCGAGCAAGTAAGGCAGCAGCAGTTAACCCACCAATACCACTACCGATGACAATAACTTCAAAATTCATATTGTTAAATTGTTGAATTGTTGATTGTCAATAGATCGATTTTTTCTATAGGATAAATGAATCTTAAGTTTTGCCTAAAATAGGGTATTATGGATATTTGTACACTGGGCAAGCTAAATAGAGAGAAAACAACCGGTCAAAATCCCATTTAATCCTTACTGCCTTTCTGACTAGTGAGGATTAAATAGGAAAAAACGGGTTAACCTGAGGTTGGTCAACCCGTGAACTTGGGAACGCCTAGATAGACTATTACTGAAGCATCAGCTTGACGTTGGCGTTTTGCAGACCGCGCTGCTTAACATCCACCAAAGTCTTGTTAACTGCATATTTCTGGTTGATGGAGTTGATCAGTTCGGTTTGATTGTGCTTCTTGGCAACACCCCAAAGGTCAGCAATCAAGTCAAAGGAACCATCACTGTTGCGAGACCAACCAAGATCGTACTCGCCTTCGAGAACAGCAACGATGTCAGAACGAACCCGTTGGCCGTTATAGCCACGAACATCGGCTTCGGTCTTGACTGAGATACCCAGGTCACGGAGAGACGCCTTTAGGATTTCGGCATCGGTGATCTTGGTGCGCAGAGTGCTAAAGTGAGACATTTGGATTTCCTCCAGTAGAGATAGATGAGAAAAGACAACTTAGCGTGTTATTGTGGTGACTGAGCCGCAGAAACAACAAGGCGATATTGCGGCTTCTTGTCAAACTGCTAGCAAAATTTTGCTAGCCTTTACTCCTGTTGGGAGCAGGAGAAAGCCTGTTAAAACTCCAATCGCTGATACTCAGCGATGGAGGACGCAGCAGGTCGCGCTCGCTGCCTAGCCCAGTCCCTGAGGGCTGTTACCTGCTCTGTCATTGTTCGAGAAAGGGGCAGAGTTGACTTGATTGCTGCAATGATATCTAGTTGCGTGAACTCTCGCTCTTGAGCAAACGCTTCGTACATTGCAGCAATTAATGCTTGCTCAATCTCTGCTCCGGAAAAACCATCGGAGACATTGGCTAACTGCTCAAGATCAAAACGAGCAATATCTCGACGCCGCTTACTTAGATGAATGTTAAAGATTTCCTGGCGCTCTTGAGCATTAGGTAAATCAACAAAAAAGATTTCATCAAAACGACCTTTGCGGAGAAACTCCCCAGGTAGGCGTTCCACCCGGTTGGCTGTTGCCATGACAAATACTGGGGAAGTTTTTTCTTGCATCCAGGTGAGGAAGGAACCGAAGATTCGGCTTGAAGTTCCCCCATCTGAGTCAGAAGAACCAGCACCGCCAGCAAAGGATTTGTCTAGTTCATCAATGAAAAGTATAGCTGGAGAAATTGATTCTGCTGTTTTCAGAGCATTACGTAGGTTAGCTTCTGATCTACCAACCATAGAACCATCATACACCCTACCCATATCTAGGCGCAATAGGGGCAGACCCCAAAGTCGAGAAGTGGTTTTAGCAATTAGAGATTTACCACATCCGGGAACTCCTAGAATTAACATTCCTTTGGGTTGGGGTAAGCCGTATTCTCTTGCCCTTTCAGTAAAGGCGTTGGAACGCTGTTTGAGCCATTTTTTGAGTTCTTCTAAACCACCAACAGAATCAATGGTCTCATCCTCTTCAATATACTCTAGAATACCATTGCGACGGATCAGCTGTTTCTTCTCAGAAAGAACGATATCGACTTCCTTTTCTGTGAGTCGTCCCGATTTAACATAGGCTTTACGATAAACTTTCTCAGCTTCATCCTTGGTTAGACCCAAGGCAGCTTTTAGGAGTTTTTCCCGTGTCTCTGTGGTAGTGCGGCGAGCTTTGGTTTGATCCAATTGATAAGATAAAACTTGATTGAGTTCTGTCAAGTCTGGTAATGGGTAATCCATGACCACTACCTCTTTTTCCAGTTCAATCGGAATTTGCTGCACCGGAGACATCAGAATAATTGATTTATATGTACCTTTGAAGCTAGCGATTGCATCTCGTAGCCAACGAGTTACTTCTGGCGAATCTGTAAAAGGATGTAGGTCTTTAAAAATATAAATACCGGCTTCTTTCTGCTGAATAACCCATTGAATTGCCGACTGTGGCGAGACGGTGTTGTGATGCTGACTGGTATGCTGTGACTGACCATACTCTATAATTCCGTGGGTGACAGTCCACACAAAGACACGGCGTTGCTGTGACTTCGATTGAGCAATCATGGCTATTGCTCTTTCTGTCCGCTCTTCCTCGGAAGTTACGAGGTAGACCAGGGGGTATTGAGCTTTAATGAGAACTTTGAGCTCTTCTTGCATAACTATCGACCTAACCTAAGAGACGGCGCAATCACTACCGGAACCTCATCAAAAAAGGAACACAGTCCACTTTTGACTTAGCAACATCAACAGGGAACTAGTTTTTCTCCCTGATAACAAGTATGGGCTTCTACTTCTTCTCGCACTTTTTCCACTGGAAGTTCCTCAGTTAGAATACTGGGTTGCTCTTTCAGGGAAATTACCTCTCCACCACGGTCTATTACTAGGGAACTATGACATTCCGGACAGTTATAAACCTGATGGGTTCTTCCATAGGACTCCTCTTCTACTTGCTCAATCACCTCCGGGTGACCCAGGTAGAAAACCACTGCTCTCTCAACCATTGCTGACATCGAGTCTGAGTCAACAGCTGCTCGAATTTTGAGCTGACGGTGGAGTCCTGGCGGGAGATACAACGTTACTTTTTGCTTGTCTTGCATATAAATTAAATTTTTTACCCGGGTATGTATGCAAGATTATCCGTTATTAGAGTCGCTGTCAAGACATTATGCCACTATGACAGCATTATTGTTACATTACTTTACATACAAGGGTCATGCTCTCTTTGGAGTATGCTAATGTTTGCTTGCAATTAACTGCTAACCAATGACCGCTCAAGTCAACGTAGTCAACCACTCCTTAATACAACACAAATTGACGCTGATGCGTCGTGCTGACACTAGTACAGCTAAATTTCGTCAACTTTTGAGAGAAGTTGGAATGCTGTTGGCATACGAGGTGACGCGGGATTTGCCTCTGAAGTATGAAGAAATCAATACTCCACTAGCTCCCATGATGGCTCCCATGCTGGCTTCGGATAAGAAGATGGTGATTGTTTCTATCCTGCGGGCAGGTCAGGGGCTTTTAGACGGTATTCTGGAACTGATACCTTCAGCTCGTGTTGGTCATATTGGATTGTATCGCGACCCCGCCACTCATGTCGCGATCGAGTATTATTGCAAACTTCCTCAGGATCTCGACCAGCGAGATATTTTGGTGGTTGATCCGATGTTAGCAACGGGAAACTCTTCTATAGCGGCAGTTGATCGTATCAAGGAAGCTAATCCCATGTCGATGAAGTTCTTATGCTTATTAGCTGCACCAGAAGGCATTAAGAATTTCCATGAACACCATCCAGATGTAGCCATTTATACAGCAGCCATTGACGACAAGTTAGATGCCCATGGGTATATCATACCTGGATTGGGTGATGCTGGCGATCGCTTATATGGAACGAAATAGGGTAATAAGCGTTAGAGGGACTTGCGCCCCCAAAACAAGGTTAGAAACTAGGCATATCAAAGGATTCGGCCATCCTGTTGCCATTTCTAGTTTCTGAAGAGCTCGCCTCGGAGCCTTAGGCTTGTGTTGATTAAATTCTTTAATCCAAAATCTAAATAAATCTAAAATCTAAATAAATCTAAAATCTAAAATCTAAAATCTAAAATCTAAAATAGTTTCTCAAGAGTAATCCCTAAAAAGCTAAAATCAAATGGCACCGATTCTCAAACCTCATTGTGCAACAGTCTGTTTCTCAGACGATACATTGCATTAATCCCGACTGTCCCAGTCCCTATCCTCAGCCTTGGGGTAACAAGTTTTGTAATGGCTGTGGCGCATCACTGTATCTGAATAATCGTTACATTCCCTTGCAGCGTCTTGGTTCAGGAGGATTTGCTACTATCTATACGGTTTGGGATGTGCAAACCCAAAGCCAGCAAGTGCTTAAGGTATTAATCGATAATTCCCCCAAAGCGTTGCAGTTGTTTGAACAAGAGGCAACGGTTTTGCAAGGTTTGAACCATCCCGGTATTCCCAGAGTTGAGCCAGGTAGCTATTTTCTACTGACTGTGGAAAATCCCTCACCGCGTTTGCTACCTTGTCTAGTGATGGAAAAAATTAATGGTCAAACCTTAGATGATGTACTCAGACAATATCCTCAAGGTTGTCCAGAAAACTTAGTCCGGGATTGGCTTTACCAAGCCATAGAGATTTTACGGGAGTTGCACCAGAGTGGCATTATTCACCGTGATCTTAAACCCTCTAACTTGATGCTGCGGGAGGAAACGAATCAGTTGGTAGCGATTGATTTTGGGGGAGCCAAACAAATTAGCTGGTTACCTCGAAGTTTCCGGGGTAATTCTACCCGACTATTTTCTCCCGGTTACAGTCCACCGGAACAGATAGCCGGTGAAGCGGTAGGACCTCCTGCTGATTTCTATGCTTTGGGTAGAACGATGATTCAGTTGCTCACGGGTCAAGATTTGGTGGATTTAGAAAATCCCCTGACTGGAGAGTTACAATGGCGCGATCGCACTATTGTAGCTCCGGCACTAGCTGATGTGCTAGATGAGATGGTACGCACCGAACCCCAACAAAGGCCAGCCAATGCTCTCAAGATTCAGCGACGTTTAGCGGCAACGGTTAAACTCCAGAGGAAGTCCCCTTCTCCAACCTTAGGAACCCCGATCGCTACTTTGGCTCGAACCATTGTGGCGATCGCTAATTTAGTATTGCACATGGTGCTCAGGATTCTGCTTGCCTGTCTGGATACAACTTGGGAAATGCTCCTCGGAGGTATAGGAGGAGCAATGGGGACAATTGCTGGGTTGATTTTGATTAGTGTAACCAGTTTTGGCGATCTCTTTGCTGATTGGCTCTCTTGGCAATTACCCCTACTCTTGCCTGGTGTGGAGACTACCGTGTGGCGAGTTATGCCTCTGTTTGCTGTCGCTGGGTTAGGTACCGGCTGGGGTTTAACCCTAGCAGGAGGTTTTTCCCAACAACGGCGTCCATGTATAGCAGGGTTAATGGGTATTTTTGGCTATAGTATCGGTTGGTTAATTTGGCAGGAATCTGTGTCTTATGCTTTAGTGGAACGCTTGTTAGGGGTAGTTACGGCCATTGCCGTTACTCCCCTAGCCTTGGGTTTTGGATTACCCAGCCATTATTTAGTTCACACTTTAGTTACCGCTGCTGGCACAGGCACTATTTTTGGCAGTTTAGCTTGGTTAGGACTCTTACCTGTAGATATGCTCATTAATATCTTTTCTGGTTCCGACACTAGCTTAGGTGATTTAATCTACACTGTTGCTTTCTTTAGTCTCTTAGGTGTTGCGATCGCATTTTGCCTGGGGGTGAGTTTTTATGTGGTAGTGCCCATTCTGCGTCGGCTGGGGTGGAAATGAGAATTGGGAATTGGGAATTGGGAATTGGGAATTGGGAATTGATCACCTACCTCGGAGCCTCCTGCCTCCTAATCTGAAAATAGGAGTCATATCAACTTCGGAAGAAGAAAAGAAAGTCAATGTGTAGGGGCGGGTTCGCTCAAAACGCAGGCTATTCAACGATACTTTAACTAAACCCGCCCCGGCGATACACCTACTAGAGCACCGGTCCAGTAGAAGTGATTGACAAAATGAAGAAAGTGTGCATTAAAATGGCGCTCGGACTAGAGCGTCGGTCCAGTAGAAGTCCTTGACAAATGAGACAAAATATACATCCTGTAGGGGCGAAGCATTCGCACCAATCAATGGTAAGCAATCGCGATAAATTACCCTGCGAATGCTTCGCCCT
>JAAHGR010000045.1 GCA_010672425.1 Symploca sp. SIO2E6 | reverse complement strand
ACCCAACGCAACACAGTCCATTGTTGGGTTTCACTTCTCCTTCGACCGACGCTACGCGAACGTTACACCCAACAAAGCAGTTTTAGGTGTACCACGGCACTACCACCTTTTTAATTCCCAGAAGCATCAAAGCCAGACTGATCCAGCTGACTCGGCTTTAAGCCTGTTTCTCCAAACACAGGCCCAGATTCAGTATTAGGGACTATATTGGTTTGAGTAGGAGTTCCAGGAGAATATTGTCCATAGTTACTCGGCACAACTGGTGTTACAGGAGTCACAGGTAAAGCCTGCGGTGCAGTAGGAATCGATGGAGAGGGAAGAGAACTGTTGTAGGGATTAGAATAAATAGAGGGTTTTGGTCTCGAACGTGGGAAGTTAGTTGTACTTGGTGTAGGTACAGAAGGAGAAGAGGTAGTTTGTCCTGAATAAGGAAAAGGTGGTGGTGATACCTGATCTTGTTGATTATCAGAAGAAGTTTGAGCCTCGTTAGTTGTTGTAGAAGAATTGCTAGTGGGAATTTCCCAAGGGTTTACTGTTGCTTCGCTTTGGTTCTTCTGGGGAACATTGGGGGAGCTTAAACTCCAAGTTGGTGTGGTGACTGTTCCTCCTGTAGATGAGGAAGCATCTTGACTAGGGTTTTGGCTGTTTTGCAGCAAGCCTTCTCCTAAAGAATTGTTCAGCAAATTACTCCCAGAGACAAGGCCAGAATTTGTCAAGTTTGGGGTGGATTGGATAAAGGGATTACCGCTATTGTCTTGGTTCGGAAACTGATTCTCTAGAATGGGAAAAGTTGATTTTGGTTGCGAGTCAGTCTTTTCCTGTTGATTGATAAATTGAGAAAATAAACCTTCTGGTTTCTTGCGCTTCTTTTTCTTAGATTTTGGGTTTGGTTGAGTAATAGTGGTTAACGCTCTTGTGCTGTCAAATTCTGACAATAACACCGAAGAACTGTCAATATCAGCTATAATGGCAGCTAGTTCTTCAGAAGAGAGGGTTGGTTCATCTGTTGGTTCATCCGAGTCAGTAGCTTGATTATTTATCAGTGTATTTAACAACTCTGGGTGTTGCCAGTAATACCCAGTCGCAACCAGCACCAACGTCAGCACAATAGTTGATACCCAAAATCCCGGTCTTCCAAGAGGCTTAAGTCGGGCTTTAAAATAGCGAAGGTAGGCAGGAGGCTTTCTAGGAGATGGCATGGCTTATATTAGGTAGTTGCTGAATGAGTAATGAGTAATGAGTAATGAGTAATGAGTAATGAGTAATAAGTAATGAGTTTATTATATCATACAGCAGTTTGCTCTGCTATGCGGTACATTGTTGATCCCCCTAAATCCCCCTTAATAAGGGGGACTTTTTTTACTGTACTTTATTACAGCGAAAAGCGCTGTAATCCATTACTAGTGTTAATTTGATTTTCAGTTAACATTTCTTCTGCCAATTCCCAATTCCCAATTCCCAATTACCAATTCCTATCTTGCTACTTTGAATAATAACCATCCCCCGATCGCTAAGCCGAATAAATTGGGCAGCCAGGCAGCTACTAGGGGTGGTAGATAATTGCTTAATCCCAGAGCATCCCCCACCGCAATCAACAGATAATAAGCAAAAACTACTACTACACAAATACCAAAACCAGTGGCTTTATTAGTACGACGTGGATTGTTGCCTAAAGCTGCTCCTACCAAGCCGAAAATCAAACAAGCAAAAGGTAGGGCAAATTTTTGTTGCAGGCGAATCTTGAGTTTACGCAGTCTCGGTTCATTATTGCTCAAACGCTCGATCTCGATATTCTCTTTCACCTGAGCAATATTCATCTCACCGTAATCACGACCTCTATAGGCTACGTCAATAGGTGTTCTCGGAAGTTGGAGCTTTTGATTCTCAAATCGCAGGATATCACGATAAGAAGCATCAGGAGAGATGAGATAAATAGTACCGTTGAAAAATTGCCAGGTACTTTCACTGGGATTCCACTCGGCTGATTCAGAAGTAACAATTTGGTTTAGACCCTGTTGAGACCAGTCTAGGACTGTCAATCCAATCATCCGCTCACCGTCAAATTGATCGGCGTAGAACAAGCGCTTGAGAGACTTTATTTTTTGACCATTGGGTCGCGTGACTTCTCCGTATTCAGGATAGAGAATATTGTTTTCCCGAAAAGATGGTTGTTCCTGATTGAGTGCTTTATCGAGGAGGATTGTTCCTTGGTAATTAGCTGCGGGTACTACCTGTTCATTAAAGGTAAAGGTGATACCAGTAACTAGTAAACTAATAATTAAAGCTGGTAGCACTAGGCGATAAGTACTCACACCAGAACTACGCAGGGCAACGATCTCGCTATCACTAGAGAGACGGCTGTAAGTCAATAAAGTAGCCAGAAGTACTGATGTAGGCAAAGCATAAGCAATAAACTGGGGCAGACTTAACAGCAGGATTTGCACCACCAGTGACATCGGTAAGCCTCCATCTACAGCTTCTCGCAGGATGTAAAATACTTTACCGACTGTTACCCCAATGGAAGAAAAGATCCCGATGCCAAAGAGAAAAGGTGGCATGAACTCGGTGATCATGTATCGATCCATCACCGATAGACCAGGAATCAGGGAAATGAGGGATTTGGATTTACCGAAGATCATGAGGATTTTTTTTATTGCTGAAATTGCTCACCTAGGTAGTGCTGTCGTACTAAGGGGTTATTGTAAAGTTCTTCAGCATTGCCAGAAGCTAGGATTTGTCCATCTCGCATAATATAGGCTCGATCAGTAATTGCCAAAGTTTCTCGGACATTGTGATCGGTAATCAAAATCCCCATGTGGCGATCGCGTAAGCCTTCGACAATGACTTGAATTTCCGAGACGGCAATGGGGTCAACACCAGCAAATGGCTCATCCAGAAGCAAAAATTTTGGTCCGTTGATACCAGCGGCTAAGGATCTTGCCAATTCTGTCCGACGGCGTTCACCTCCAGAAACTTGATTTCCTATAGTATGTGCTACTTTTTCCAAACGAAATTCTTTGAGCAATTGACGTAGCCTTAAGCGCCACTCAACTCTGGGCACACCAGTTTGTTCTAGCACTAGTAGAATATTATCCTGTACACTCAGGTGACGGAAAATACTGGGTTCTTGAGGAAGATAGCCAATACCCAGATGAGCTCGTCGGTTGATTGGTAGAGGTGTAATATCAAGATTGTCAAGCCAGACTTTACCCTGGTTGGGTTTTTCTAAGCCGGTGGCGATGTAAAAGGTAGTAGTTTTACCAGCACCATTGGGACCGAGCAATCCTACTACTTCTCCTTGAGCGACGGAAATGTTGACGCGGTTAACAATTGTCTTCTTGCCATAAGACTTATGGATATTCTCTAAAACGATTTTCACTTGTCTTTTGTTGTTGGTTGTTTGTTGTTTGTTGTTGGTTGTTGGTTGTTGGTTGTTGGTTGTTGGTTGTTTGTTGTTGGTTGTTGGTTGTTTGTTGTTGGTTGTTGGTTGTTTGTTGTTGGTTGTTTGTTGTTGGTTGTTTGTTGTTAATAAATATTAAGGGAGATCAAATCCTCTTCCCTTCTGCCTTCTGCCTTCTGCCTTCTGCCTTCTGCCTTCTGCCTTCTGCCTTCTGCCTTCTGCCTTGTCCCAAGGACAAATATTAAGAGCAACCTACTTAATACTAAGGTGATAGGCGCACCATCTCCCAACTACCATTCTCACTAAGTCGGTAGAGTAGCCTGTCGTGTAGTCGATTAGGACGTCCTTGCCAAAACTCAATCTCTACAGGAACAACCCGGAAGCCTCCCCAGTGGGGGGGACGGGTAACTTCCTTACCTTCGTATTCCTCCTGAAGCTGCTGTAATCTTTGATCGAGCACTTGACGATTGTCAACTACTTGACTTTGATCAGAAGCCCAAGCAGCCAGCTGAGAGGCTTGGGGGCGGCTTTGATAATAGGCATCCGATTCCCTAGGTGAAACTTGCTCCACCCTTCCCTCAATCCGCACCTGTCTTTCTAACTGAGGCCACCAAAAGACAAGAGCTCCCCAGGGATTCTCCAGCAACTGTTGCCCTTTGTGACTTTTGTAGTTGGTATAGAAAACAAAACCTCGCTCATCGTAGTCTTTGAGCAGTACTATGCGAGCAGAAGGCTTTCCATCCGAACCAGCAGTGGCAACAGTCATGGCATTGGGATCTGGTAACCCAGCTGCTAGTGCCTGGTTAAACCAAGTTTGAAATTGCCTAAAAGGTAGGACGTCAGCATTAGTCTCACTCAAAACCTCGTAACTGTAATCCCTGCGTAAATCTGCGATGCTTGTGCCCATGTTCTATTGCTCACCTTAGTGCTACATATACGGTTGGGGAATGTAGAATTTAGAATGTAGAATTTAGAATGTAGAATTTAAGAATGTAATGCGAGCATCTTGCTCGCGATCAGTCAGACGCGAGCGAGACGTTTGCCCTTACGCGCACGCTACGCGAACGCACTACATCTATTCCACATTTTTAGCTGTGTCACGCCACTACTGGCGCGACACAGCTAAAATGGTGGAATAGGAAATCGACGGCTTCCTTGTCAAATAAGGGTTTGAGCCAAAATCTATTCCCTCATTTTAACTGTGTCACGCCACTACACTCCATTCCCCATTCCCATTCCCATTCCCCATTCCCCATTCCCCATTCCCATTCCCCATTCCCCATTCCCCATTCCCTTATTTCTCCAGAGTATAACCAAGACGTTTTATTTTCACTCCTGCTAAAATTGGCACACGGATCAAAGGCCAAGGATGAACCATATGAGACACATTAACTTTCTGATTATTTTTGCTACCTGTTTAGCTGTAGGCTTATTCAGCTTACAAAACACCCAGTCCACTACTATTCAAATTGTCCAAGGTGTCCAATTTAAGGCTCCCTTGGCTATTGAACTATTACTAGCGATGTTGTTTGGGGTTGTTATTGCTTGGGTATTCAATATCTGGGTTCGTTTACAGCAGCAGTTGGTCTCCTTGGGGTTCAATCTCAAGCTGCGCTCCAAAGATAAAAAGATTAAGGCATTAGAGAAAGATGTTGAACACTACAAGGTAGAGATCGAAGAAAAACAACTGCCTGCTCTATCGCCTTCACAACCTGTGACAGAAGGAACTTTGGTAGAATGACTACATATTGAAGAAGAAGATTGAAAACACCAGCTGCCGAAGCGATCGCTCTCCTAATTGATCTGGCACAGCAGGGGGAAATTAATCCCTGGGATGTTCAGGTGATTGAGGTAATTGACCGCTATTTAAGCACATTGGCCTTAGACAAGGAACCATTACCCGGACGTCATAACGCGGACTTATCTCAATCTGGGCAAGCTTTTTTGTGGGCGTCAATGTTAGTTTTGCTCAAAGCTGATACCTTGGAACGATTGGAGGAGCCTGAAGAACCGGAAGGCAACGAAGATGAAGAATTTGATACCGTTGGCGAAACTAGATTGCCACTACATCTAGAGCGCCATCTGCGTCGTCGTCCCACTGCTCCTCCCCCTAAGAGACGTCCTGTAACCTTGCAAGAACTCATTGAGCAGTTACAGGAGATGGCAGATCAAATAGGTGAAGCACCACTAGTCTCCCGTCAACGACGTCCTCGTTCTGTTTCTCGTACTCAGGCAGCAAAAGCGATTGCTCATTTAGCCCATGATGAAAATCTGACAGAAACCGCAACCAGGTTAGAGGTATTTCTCTCTCGTCACTGGCAAAAACTATCTGGAGGAAAAGATTGGCTGAACTTAGATCAATTGTTAGAGTGGTGGACGGCATCACTAGCAGCGACGGAGGAAACTGATTCCCTGGGAAATGGCTTAACTTTACACAGCAGTGCTGTTGCAGGAACTGAACCAACAGCACAGGACCGAGTAGGTGTCTTTTGGGCGCTACTACTATTGTCAGCTCAATCGAAAGTTGAGTTATCTCAAGAGGAATTTTACCAAGACTTAAAAATCCGCTCGCTGGAGTGAACCTTCACCGTGCATCGGCGGGAAGCCCATTCCTTCTCTAGATGGGAGGGATAGCCGCCCGCCGCTTTGCCTCGCGTTGCTCACCATGCTTCGCAAAAGTTGTTTGTTATTTGTTATTTGTTTTTTGACAAACAACTAACAACCAACAACTTGCTAACACTAAATCTCCCGTGCTGTCTTCCGGGGGATGAGTTAACCCACTCCACTCCTTGTAGTTGATCGCAGTTGATTATTGGGCGGTAGTAGGCAAAAATGCCGTTAATCTAACGTCTGGTAACTTGAGCATTGTGATCTATGGGGAGTAACCAGGAGAGAGTCTCAAGATACCCTACCAGCGCCATAGCGGTGGAGTGGTTACAATCAGACTCAATGACTAAACCAAACAATATTGGCCTAGGCTAAGGAAAAAATATTCATGAAAGCCATGATTCTGGCAGCGGGCAAAGGGACCCGCGTTCGACCTATAACTTATACCATTCCCAAACCATTAATTCCCATCCTGCAAAAACCAGTGATGGAGTTCTTACTAGAATTGCTACGACAGCATGGTTTTGACCAAGTTGTTGTTAATGTCAGTCATCTTGCTAACGAAATTGAGAACTATTTTCGCGACGGACAGCGATTTGGTGTGGAGATTGCCTATTCCTTTGAGGGTCGCATTGTTGATGGTCAGTTAGTTGGAGAGGCTCTTGGTTCTGCTGGTGGAATGCGTCGCATCCAAGACTTTAATCCCTTTTTCGATGAAACATTTGTCGTCCTCTGTGGTGATGCACTGATTGACCTAGATTTGTCAGCAGCAGTTAAATTTCATAAAGAAAAGGGGGCAATCGCTACTATAGTAACCAAACCTGTACCCAAAGCTCAGGTTCCTAGCTACGGTGTTGTCGTCACCGATGAGTCAGGAAAGGTTAAAGCTTTCCAGGAAAAGCCCTCAGTAGAAGAAGCCCTCAGTACCAATATCAACACGGGCATTTATATTTTTGAACCAGAAGTACTAAATTATATCCCATCTGGACAGGAATATGATATTGGTGGTGATCTATTTCCTAAACTGGTGGAGATGGATGCTCCTTTTTATGCAGTGCCCATGGATTTCCAGTGGGTTGATATTGGCAAAGTGCCAGACTACTGGCATGCAGTTAGGGGTGTCTTGCAGGGAGAAATCAACAATGTTGCTATTCCTGGGAAAGAAGTGCGTCCAGGAATTTATACTGGTTTGAATGTTGCTGTGAATTGGGACAAGGTAGATGTCACAGGACCAGTTTATATCGGTGGTATGACCCATATTGAAGATGGAGCCAAGATTATTGGACCGGTGATGATTGGTCCTAGTTGTCGCATCTGTAGTGGAGCAACAGTGGAGAACAGCGTTATTTTTGAATATTCCCGTCTTGGAGCAGGAGTACGCTTGGTGGATAAGCTAGTATTTGGACGCTACTGCGTTGACAAAACTGGTGCTGCTATTGATGTTCAAGCAGCAGCGTTAGATTGGTTGATTACCGATACTCGTAGGGGTATGCCTAGCCAAGAACCGGCAGAGCAACAGGTAATTGCTGAATTGCTCGGGAACAGTTAGTCTTTTCTATTTGAACTCCTTGCCTGAGATCCGGTTCCCCCTCAAAAAGGGAGGGGATCTCAATAGTTAATATTTTTGATACTTCTATTAGCACCTCAGCTGTCAGCTGAGTGCTAATAGCTAATTCGATTAAATTTTACAGCTTGTCTATTGACAGATGCAATCAGTCAATATATATATTCCCATGATCCAATAACCTATTTGGTCAACATGAGTAGAAAAATATTACTAGTGCAGCGCGGCAGAAATAACCCACCAGTTAAAAAAGGTAAAAAAGCTTCCCTCCTACCTTCTGACTTAACAAGAGATGCGGGGACGCGGGGACGCGGAGACGCGGAGAAAGGAATTTTCATGCATGGTGGTGAAAATTTTTTCATGAGGACTGCCTCCTGCCTTCTGCCTTCCCCCCTTGGGGGGACACAGGGGGGGTTTGCCTCCCGCCTTTTTATTCTAGCATCAGCCGCATTATTATCCGTACCTCTCATTAGTGGTAGCTTGGCAAGTGCCAGAACGAAGAATCTTTTAACTGACAATACACCCCTCAATCATCATCATCATCCCGACAGTGGGATGAACAGTGAAAGGGAAACTCATAGTCATGGAACAAGAGAAATTCCCACAGGTCAACCGATACCAAGAGTTGACTTAATTGTTCATCAGGATACGATGAAGGGATGGAATTTAGAAATTAAAGTTTCTAATTTTAAGTTTGCACCAGAAAATGCCAACAAAGAACATATATCTGGAGAAGGACATGCTCATCTTTACATAAATGGAGAAAAAATTACCAGACTTTATGGCAACTGGTTTTATTTAGATCATCTAGAACCTGGTCGCCATGAAATCACTGTTACCTTAAACAGTAATAGTCATGAAAACCTAGTTTATAATGAGCAAATAATTGCCGATACTGAAGTTATTGAAATACCCACGCCTTGACCAGAGATATTTGAGATTTGAGATTTGAGATTTGAGATTGAATAATTAAAATGTTCATAAGCCCCTAAATTTATTTATGCAATAAATCTTCAATCTTCAATCTTCAATCTTCAATTGCTTGATCAAAAAGTATTTGGCTGGAGTTAACCTACCTTTGTTATCCGAGGAAAATGGTATGGTTAACCCGTTTTAATATACATTAAATTACTTTATTGAGAATAAAAAAGCAATTATTTATAGGATTACAAGTCGCAAACAAACAACATTAATATTCTATTTATTATCTTTGCGAACAAAGAATATTCAAAGATATTTTTCTCTAAGTGTATTTAAATCTCGTCCTAGATTTACTGGTGTTCATGCCGTGACACCAAGCAATTTCATATGCTAGCCTTGCGAAAAGTAGAACATATTATCTAAGTATCTAAATTGATAAATAATTTCACAAGGCTACTAATCATAATAATTCTCGCTGGCGCTTACTTTTGTACAGCTGGGCTAGGACAAATGTTGGCTTTCCTGCCGGAGAATTTGTCAGCAGTATGGCTGCCAACAGGAATTTCTTTGGCAGCTATCTTGTGGTTAGGTTATGAAATGTGGCCTGCCATTGCACTAGGATCTTTCCTGTGGCTGATGTTTGAACTGCAATCAACGACTTTGTCGGTTTCACTGGCAGTCTCTGTGGCGATTGCTGTGAGCATCACTGTTGGGGAAACCCTTAAACCGATCCTGATTGCTATCCTACTTAACCGCTTTGTTGAGGGAGGGGCAATTTTCCAACGCATCGAAAACGTCGGTAAATTTGTCCTGATAGCCAGTATTGGTTCGATGATCTCAGCCATAATCGATCTGACCACTTTGTGTCTAAGTGGTATCACTCCTTGGGGTGACTATGGTTTAACTTGGTGGACTTGGTGGCTAAGTAGCATCATCAGCATTTTAATCTTCACCCCCTTACTACTAACCTGTAAACCAAACCAGGCAAAACTTAACAATAGTCAGACTACACAGAAGCAAGAATTGTTAATCTTACCTTTCCATGCTCCCAAAAATTTGCTGGTTGAGGGAGTTTTATTACTGATGTTGGTGCTGATGGTAAGTTTAAGCAGTTTTGGAGGCGGCTATCCGGTACATTATTTTCTGGTTTCCTTACTCCTGTGGTCTGTCTTGCGGTTTGGCAAACAGACAGCGACTCTGCTAGTGGTAATTGTCTCGGTTATCGCCATTTTGGGTACCGCAAAGGGTTTTGGTCCTTTTATCAGAGTTTCTTACCAGGAATCCTTATTTTTACTGCAATCTTTTATTAGTGCTTTGGCGGTAACTGCTCTGGTATTGTCTGCTTTCCTCAATGAGTTGGAGGAAAGAGTCCAAGAACATACAGTAATTATAGAGGAGGCTAATCAAAAGTTGCTGGTTGAAGTATCTGAGCGCCAGCGGGTAGAAGCAGCACTCGAAGAAAGCCAGCATTTGATTCAACGAATTGCTGATTCAACTCCCAATATTTTGTATCTCCATGATCTCAACCAACAGCGCAATATCTATGCTAATCGAGAGCTTCCTGTGATGCTGGGTTATCAACCAGAGGAAATTGACAAAATGGGAACGGCGCTGATGCAAAATCTGATGCACTCAGAAGATTTTGCTAAGCTTCATCAACGTTTCCAAAAATTCGACAGTCTCTCCGATGGTGAAGTCATTGAAAGTGAATATCGCCTTAGAGATAAATACGGTGAATGGCGCTGGTTTCATACTTGGGAAACTGTATTTACTAAAACTGTCTCTGGCTCGCCTCAGCAAATTCTCGGCACTGCTCAAGAGATTACGGAACGCAAGCAAGTTGAGGAGGCGTTGCGGGTAGTCAATGGACAGTTGGCAGACTGGGTGAATGAACTCGAACAACGCAATCAAGAGATGGCCATCCTGTCTAAAATCAATGATTTTATGCAAGCCTGTGTTAAGGTTGAGGAAGCTTATGAGGCAATTTCCGCTCTGGTAGCTCCTTTGTTTCCTAATGTTTCTGGAGGACTATTCATCATTAATTCCTCCAAACACTGGCTAGAGTCGGTAGCTACTTGGGGAGACCAGTTCACTAGTTCTACCTTGTTGAAACCAGACGAATGCTGGGCATTACGACGGGGACAGCTTCATGGGGTGAACGATACAGATACCGATGTACTCTGCCAACATTACCACCATCCTCCCTTACCCAAGCAATCTCTGTGTATCCCCATGATGGCTCAAGGAGAAACTTTGGGAATGCTTTGTTTGAGTTCCGCAGAACCTGGAAAATTAACCAAAGCTAAAAAACAGCTGGCGATAACAGTAGCTGAACAGATTGCTCTGTCTTTGGCGAATTTACAACTGCGGGAGAGGCTGCGGAACCAAAGTATTCGTGACCCCTTGACAGGACTGTTCAACCGACGTTACATGGAAAAATCCTTGCAACAGGAGTTGTATCGCGCTGAACGGAATCAGAAGCCCTTGGGTCTTATCATGCTCGACATTGACCACTTTAAGAGATTTAATGACAACTTTGGTCATGAGGCAGGAGATATGGTATTGCAAGAACTAGGTAAATTCTTGCAAGAGAATGTCCGTAAATCAGATATTGCCTGTCGCTATGGTGGTGAGGAGTTGATGTTGATTTTACCAGAAGCTTCTTTAGAAAATAGCAAACAGCGAGCTGAGGAAATAAGATCAGGAGTTAAGCAACTCAAGGTGCATAATGGTCGTCAGTGTCTAGGTCAGGTTACTATCTCCTTAGGAGTTGCTTGTTTTCCGCAACAGGGATTGTCTGGTAATTCCATAATCCAGGCTGCTGATAGTGCTCTTTATCAAGCTAAGAAAGAAGGACGCGATCGCACGGTTGTTTATGTTGGTTAAATTGTTGAATTGTTAAATTGTTGAATTGTGAATTGTTGAATCGATAAAATCTAGTAAAATTTGTTGATGGATGGAGCCTAGAGGTCTGACTTGATCTGCCTTTTCTGAATAACCCTTACCTTGTCGAATCTCCTCTAAGGTCAGTAAACCCATATCCAAGCCTTCTCCTAGTACCAGTTGATTTAGTTTAACTGTTAGAGGTGCATGGTAGACATGGCGAATGACATCTGCATTGACGTAGCTACGGAATTGTGCTACGGATGGTGGACTATAGTTAATTTCCTCTATCAGTTCTCGCTTCACTGCTGCCTCCGGTACTTCTCCCGCTTCCAAATGACCACCAAACAAACCCCAGCAACCAGGATAGACAATGCCAGGAATATTATCTCTGAGTTGTAGGAGAAATTGGTCTGTGGTGTAGAGAATAGCGATCGCTACTTCAATTGGTTGATCGTTCATGAATATTTTAACATTTAGCATTCAGCTATCAGCTAAAGACTGCTTGGTTGAGCCTGCGTTTCTTTTCAACTGCTCTTGTTCTTGAATATAGACCTCCCCTAACTCTTGTCCACCAATGGGAATGCTTTGATATTGTAACTGACCCTTGAGCAGAATACCATCACCGACTTCGGGAAGGGTTTGGTTAGTGACAATCCAGATTGTACCAGTCTCATCCTTGAGTTGATAAGCACCGCTTCCTAAAAAAGGTGCTTTAGTAATGACTTCCCCTAAAACATGAACCGTAGCACTAGCTTCTTGATTTTGTGGGATATCACTAATTTTTGTGACCTCCACAGAGTAATCACTGGCGTTGATGCTAACCACACTAGGTCGAGTTAATTTGTTACAACTAATCAGGATTCCCCCAAACAGTAGAAAGCAAAAGGGTAAGAAGACAAATAGGGCTTTTTTCTGTTGCATCTTTGGTTCATACTCCCATCTCAGGCTTGACGGCACTTTCTCTTGCACTCACTATGCATGAGCTAAGCATTTAGATTAGCGCACGAATGATTGTGATTTTGCCGTGGGATGCCGATGTTCAGATGCCCGACTTCTTAAAGAAGTCGGGCATCTTAGAGTATCCTAATTCTAAATTCTCCAAAACGCTACTTGACCACCATAAGCTTGTTGCAGATTATCTGCATTCAGCACCAGTTGCCGGGAACCATGGGCGATTAACTCCCGATTCAGCAAAATCAAGTCATCAAAATTAGCGATCGCAACTCCTAAATCATGGTGAACTACTAGTACAGTTTTGCCAGCTATAGCTAGTTCCTGAAGGATCTTAAAAATTACAGCTTCAGTTTTTTGATCAATCCCAGCTAACGGTTCATCCAACAAGAAAATCTCCGCTTCTTCAGCTAGCGCTTTAGCCAGAAAGACTCGCTGCTGCTGTCCTCCGGATAGCTGTCCGATGGGACGTTCCCGAAAATCGCTCATCCCCACCCGCTCCAAAGCTGCTGCTGCTAGATGTCGGGATACGTTAGAAAAGCGACGAAACCAGCCAGTTTTTCGCACTCTACCCATCAGTACCACATCCCAGACTATAGCTGGGTAAGTCCAATCGATTTGTGCTCTTTGGGGTACATAAGCTACTTTCTCTAATTGCTCCATTACAGGCTTTCCCTGATAGAGGACTGTGCCGGTAGTGGTGGAAACCAATCCCAGCATGGCTTTCATCAACGTACTTTTGCCAGCACCATTCGGTCCAATAATGCCCGTTAGTCGTCCAGGTTTAATCTCACAGTTGATATCCTTCAGTGCCTCTACTAAGCGGTACTGTACACCCAGTTGCTGAATGCTCAAGGTTTCTACAGAAGCAGTATCATTATGGATTTCGTCAGCTTGTCTGGGTATTGAACCGGCAGTACGAAAGGTGAAAGTTTTCATGTGGGGCTTGCGTCGAATCAAGAAAATGAGACAATTATGAAAATACTCTAACCTAAAAATGAGAAGAATATGAAAAAAATAGAAGGCAGGAGGCAGGAGGCAGAAGGCAGAAGGCAGGAGATAGAAGTCAGAAGGCAGGAGGCAGGAGGCAGGAGGCAGGAGGCAGGAGGCAGGAGGCAGAAGGCAGGAGGTAGTGCTCATGAAAAAATTTCACTACCATGCATGAAAGTAGGCTCTTCCCAATTCCCAATTCCCAATTCCCAATTCCCAATTCCCAATTTCCAATTCCCCATTCCCTACTTACAACTAGCAACTGCCATCTTCTTAGGATTCTGGATAAGTGGATGCGATTTAACCAATACCAACCAGAATAGTAATGATGATAGACCTAATGTCGTTGCCACAAGCACCATCATTAAAGACTTGACGGAACAAGTTGGAGGAGATGAGATTGAGCTAACAGGCATTCTGCAACCAGGAGCCGATCCCCATGTTTACGAACCGGTGCCAGCGGATAGTCAGGCATTGGAAGCAGCGGATTTGATTCTCTACAATGGCTACAATCTAGAGCCAGGGTTGATTAAGCAGATTAATACTGCTGGAGTAAATGCTCATAAGTTTGCCGTTGGGGAAGTAGTAACACCTTTAGATTTCGATTACCAAGGGACTAAACAGCCAGATCCTCATGTTTGGGGTGATGCCAAAAATGCGATTAAGATGGTCAATAGTATTCGTGACCAGTTGATTGCCCTCTCACCGGAAAATGAGGCAGAATTTAGCCAAAATGCGGCACGACTTAACGAGGAATTGCAGCAGTTGGATAGCTGGATTACCCAACAGATTCAAACAATTCCACCTCAACAACGCCAGCTGGTTACTACCCACGATGCCTTTCAATACTATAGTCGTGCCTACGGGTTAACAGTTACAGGTACTCTCATTGGCATTAGTACCGAAGAACAACCCAGCGCTAGGACAGTTAAAAGTTTAGCCGATGCCATCAAAGCCACTAAGGTTCCAGCGATTTTTGCTGAAACAACGATTAATCCTGATCTGATCAAAACCGTAGCTCAAGAAGCTGGAGTAAAGTTAGCACCAGAAGAACTTTATTCTGATTCAATTGGTGCAGTAGGTAGTGATGGCGACACCTATGTCAAGATGCTGGTAGCAAATACTCGCACTATTGTGGAAGCACTGGGAGGAGATTTTACGGGTTTTGAAGTAATAAACCTAACGGCGAATTCAAAATTCTTGCATTCAAAATTCTTGCATTCACCGTGCATCGGCGGGAAGCCCATTCCTTCTCTAGATGGGAGGGATAGCCGCCCGCCGCTTTGCCTCGCGTTGCTCACCATGCTTTGCCGAGCGTTGCTCACCATGCTTCGCATTCGCAAATGTTGTTTGTTGTTTGTTATTTGTTTTTCTTAAACATTCAACTAACAACCAACAACTTGCTAACGCTTGCATCCCACGACTTGCATTACGTGGGATGAGCTTAATCATTGTTTCTCTTCTTCTTTTTGGACTGAAGTCCAACTACTAAGCTAATACACCTAACACCTAATTTTCAGCATACCCATCCCCCCAAACATCAATAAAGCAACAATACTTGAGTACCCTGGGACAGAGGCTGGTTGAATGGGTTGAAGTTGAGATGAGAAAACAAATTGACCAAGATTCTCCCCAACCTTTAAACTTTCATCAACGGTGAAAGAAAAATGAGTTCCCAACCAAACTCTGCTATTCCCTGCTTCTCTAGCAGCCTCAGAAAAAGAAGCAAATGATCGCACAGTCTCTGGACCAAGAGTATCAAGAGTTAAATCAAAATCAAAATTGTTGTCACCATTGAAGTTACGTAAAACTGTTGACCAAGCACCGGCAAAAGTTGATTGACCTGATGTATATTCTGGAGAAGAACCTTGAGAGCCGATGCCGCGAAATGCTTCCCATTCAGAATCAACAGTGGTTAAAGGATTACCATCTAAATCCGCAGAGCGAATTGCGTCCCGGGGGCGCCAAAAATCATATAAGGCTTTGTTTTGCCAAGTGGCAATGGTGGCATCGATGTTAGCAAGACTGACAAGTCCAAACAGTCTGGCTTCTTCTTGTAGGGTTAAAGTCTGACTTTGTGCATAGGTATTAGCAATTTCAAAAGCAACTCCAGTGGGACGGCTAGTGCCTCCAGCTTGTTGCCAAAATTTAGCGGCTTGACTTTGATCTGCGCTACGAGTAACTGAATGAAGTTCTCCCAGAGATTGCACTTCATTCAATCCTTGGGCATACTCATAACTAGTCAACTCAGGAGGACTGCTAGCCGTAAAATCGCTAAGATCAATTCCGACACTAAAAGGAGTAACATTGCGATACTGTTGACTACCCCAAGAACCATCAAATCCGCCAATGCTAGTGTTTGGGGTATAAGGATCGCTGAGATTAGCTCCATCATCACTACGTAATGCTAATAACTGTTGCGCAACCGATTGCCCCCAATTGATGCCTATAGTTTTAGATGAGGTATCGGGAATCGTGTTGAGAAGATTATTAAACGAGGTGTCCAAAAAAGCATTATCTTCTGGGTAGAGGGATTGAAGTACCTCTTGAGCAGCAGCAATCGCTGCCGACTCTTGAGAAGCATTAGTTGGTGCTATGATCTCGGTGAAATACTGCTCAAACCCCTGATTGGGATTGTTGGCTAAATCAATCCCATTAATCGCATCGTACACTGACAAATACACGAGCGCGCCAGTTCTAGCAACTTCTGGCGTAACTGTTCCTGTATTACGAATCGATTGTAAAAAAATTTCGTTAATGTTGCCTAGTACTGCTGCTTGGGCAGGATTAAAAATGTTAATGGCTGCTGTTGCCAAAATTGTCTTGGATAGGAGTCTAAAACGGTATGCATACATAAACTTTACCTCAAAAAATCCTGCTTTTTTAATGTTGTAACTAGAGAGCCGGTATAGTATTCTTCTAAACCAGGTTTCTTGCAAGAATAACGACTCTCATATCAGCACCTTTCCCAAGAAACCCGGTTTCTGGACTGACGCTCTAGTAATGTTTTTTGGCAACTGCTCTGAAAAATATTGCGCTTTCCCTTGACTCGATACTAAAAACTCACCCCATGTTTCTGCTTTTTACGCTTTTTTACAAAAATTAATACAGATGCCAAAACTTTTCTTTAATTACCTATCGAATTGTCGATTTCACTATATTCAATGACATCTCTAACCGTCATCAGTAAATTTACGTAATTAAATTAGTGATCATCGTAAAGTGAGTACTGAGGAAAATACTTAGGTCATTTTATTAGAAGGAATGATTGGAAATTTAGAATAAAAATCCGTAACGTATTTAATGATACAATTTATACAAAATTCACCCTGTAAATAACTATGGGGTTACCAAAATATTCCCTAAAGCCAGCCCCCTAAATCCCCCAATTCTGATGCTGGTGGCGAACTTAACAATTGGAAACATTTGCGATGGGACAAAGGTTTTTTGAGTCCCCAACCCCCTCAAATTGGGGGTTGGGGACTCAAAGTTCTCCAGATTGACCTCTGTGTAAAGCAATATTAAGTTCGCCAGCGGTATCAAAGGGGACTTTGAGACCATGCGATAGCACCAGCTTGCTCTGCAAGTAGATCAGCGCAAGCTGGTGCTGAAGGCAATCGCAAGATTCAATATCCTCGACTTCTATCGGTTTGTTGAGCTAATTATCGGTGGCATCAAGAAGTCGGGGATGTTTGCAATCCCTTGTGCGATCAGCGCAAGCTGGTGCTGAAGGCGATCGCAAGATTCAATATCCTCGACTTCTATTGGTTTGTTGAGCTAATTATCGGTGGCATCAAGAAGTCGGGGATGTTTGCAATCCCTTGTGCGATCAGCGCAAGCTGGTACTGAAGGCGATCGCAAGATTCAATATCCTCGACTTCTGCCGGTTTGTTGAGTTAATTATCGGTGGCATCAAGAAGTCGGGGATGTTTGCAATCCCTTGTGCGATCAGCGCAAGCTGGTGCTGAAGGCGATCGCAAGATTCAATATCCTAGACTTCTATCGGTTTGTTGAGCTAATTATCGGTGGCATCAAGAAGTCGGGGATGTTTGCAATCCCTTAGGCGATCAGCGCAAGCTGGTACTGAATGCGATCGCAAGATTCAATATCCTCGACTTCTGCCGGTTTGTTGAGCTAATTATCGGTGGCATCAAGAAGTCGGGAATGTTTGCAATCCCTTGTGCGATCAGCGCAAGCTGGTACTGAAGGCGATCGCAAGATTCAATATCCCCGACTTCTATCGGTTTGTTGAGGTAATTATCGGTGGCATCAAGAAGTCGGGGATCTTCCTAATTTAGGTAACGCAATCAATCCCCAAATCGATCAACAAGCGTTTTGGCTACCACAGGCTGGAAGCCTGTTCCACGGTGTTAATACATTGAAAAAACACTACTTGGTAGAGATCGCAACAGCACCACAAAATACATTTATCTCGATACAACCTTTTCTGGAGTATGGCCAAGAAAATTAGTTTATTCCCAACCACTATATATGTGCGCACACTTCTCCATTGTAAAATAATAGTAGAAAATCAGCGATATTGTCAACTGTCATTTGTAAGGGTTTGAGCAGTATTTACGTTTTGTAACATAGTTCGGTTTATTTCTACCTACCTACTTATGCTGCTACACTCATCTGCGATCACCTAAATTCTTCATTCTTCATTCTAAATTCTAAATTCACCCATTATGACCTACACCCTCACCAAACCCCTCACCTTTTCGGCAATATTCTGATTTCTTTTAGCTTGTTAAAATCCAAGTTACTGGGCAGGGGAATGGTTAGGTTTTCACATAGACAGGACAAGGGTTTCAGATTCTTTTTCGGAGATGTCTAATGGACTTCAGCTATTAGCGGTGGAGTTTAAACGACCGGTGGGCTGGGAAATTCGACCGGAATCTGGATACGCTGTCGCTTAGATTTGTGGTTATGTCCTACCCTGTAGAGACGTTGCAGGCAACGTCTCTACAGGGTTGTCGTGGTTGACTGTTTCTAGAATGAACCCGGCATCCCGAATCATCTTGAAATCATTCTCTGCTGCTTGACCGGGTGTGGTTAAATAGTCACCGATGAAGATGGAATTGGCGGGATAGAGTGCCATCGGTTGGAGGGACTGGAGGTGCACTTCTCTACCCCCAGCAATCCGGATTTCCTGCGCCGGGAGCAAGAAGCGGAACAGGCAGAGAATCCGTAAACAACGGCGGGGATTTAATTCTCGGACTTCCGCTAAGGGAGTGCCAGGAATGGGAATTAGAAAGTTGAGGGGGACACTGGTTACTTCCAATTCTCGCAGAGCAAATGCCAGATCGACGATATCTTCATCTGATTCTCCCATACCCAGGATGCCTCCACAACAGGTAGTGATTCCTGCCGCTTGCACATTCTTGATTGTCGCCACTCGGTCATGGAAAGTATGGGTAGTGCAGATTTGGGGGTGGTAGTTTTCTGAGGTGTTAAGGTTATGATTTATCCTGTCTACTCCTGCTGCCGCTAAGCGGTGCGTTTGCTCTTCACTCAACAGCCCCAGGCAAGCACAAACTTTGAGTTCGTATTTCCCCTTGACTTCCCGCACTGCTTCTAGAACCTTGGTAAAGACAAATTCGTTAGGAGAGCGTCCAGAAATCACAAAACAGAAGGTTCCTGCTTGTAACTCCTGGGCTCGTTGAGCAGCGTCAAGGATTTTTTCTTTGGCTAGTAGGGGATACTTGGCAATCTCGGCTGTGGAAATTTTCGATTGGGAGCAGTAGTTGCAGTCTTCTGGACACAAACCACTCTGAGCATTGAGCAGGAAGTGGAGCCGTACCCGATTTTCCCAGTAGTGATAGCGCACTCGGTAAGCAGCAGCTAGCTGTTCGAGGAGAACGACATCAGGAGCACGTAGTACTGCTAAGGCTTCCTCTTTGGTCAGCCGCTCACCTGCCAGGGAACGCTCAGCTAGGAGGTTCCAGTAGGGCAGGTTTTTCGGGAATTGGCTCATAATTGATTGGTTGTTTGTTATTTGTTGTTTGTTATTTGTTGTTTGTTATTTGTTGTTTGTTGTTTAATGAACTCATTACTCATTACTCATTACTCATTACTTCTAGATAATGTTACATTTAATTTGGTGGGTCTGTGCGTCTGGTGCATCCCCGTGTAAGCACTAATTCACAATTTAACAGAGCAATGCCAGAAACAAAACAACGAGATGTCCAAGTTTTCCCGATTAATACAGATACTACTGTACTGCGATCGCGTACTTGGGATCGCCTGAAGTTTGAAATTGAGTACGCTTTGCAACGGGGCACGACTGCCAACTCCTATGTGATTAGAGGAGATAAAATTGCTCTGTTTGACCCGCCGGGGGAATCCTTTACCGAGGTTTTCCTCGCAGCCTTAACAGCACGTTTTGACCCGAAGAGTATTGATTATGTGATTCTGGGTCACGTTAATCCTAATCGGGGGGTTACTCTGAAAACCTTGTTGGAATTAGCACCCCAGATTACCTGCGTTTGTTCCAATCCAGGAGCGATCACACTACGGAGCATTTTACCAGACCAGGAGCTCAACATTAAGGTGGTGCGAGGTGAGGAAACCCTGGATTTAGGCCAAGGTCATTGCCTAGAATTTGCCCTTACCCCCAGTCCTCGCTGGCCCGCCGCCATGTGTACCTACGATCCCCAAACGGCGATCCTGTTTACGGATAAGCTCTTTGGAGCCCATGTTTGTGGTGATCAGGTAATGGATGAAGGTTGGACAGTCTTCAATGAAGACCGACGTTATTACTTCGATTGCTTAATGGCTCCCCAGGCGCGGCAAGTGGAAAAGGCATTGGATAAACTGGAGGCTTTTCCCGCCAAGCTTTATGCTCCTGGTCATGGTCCGATGGTACGCTATGGCATGTGGGATCTAACTAACTCCTATCAACAGTGGAGTAAGCAGCAAAAGGCTCAGGAGATGACAGTTGCCCTCCTTTATGCTTCAGCTTATGGCAATACTGGCACCTTAGCCCAAGCCATTGCCCGGGGTATTACCAAAGCTGGTGTAGCAGTCGAATGCCTTAACTGCGAAGTGGCGGAACCCGAGGAAATTCGGACAGCGGTGGAGAAAGCGGATGGATTTATTATGGGTTCTCCTACCTTGGGAGGTCATGCCCCAACGCAAATACAAACAGCCCTAGGTATGGTATTGTCTACCGCGACTAAAACTAAACTGGCTGGGGTCTTTGGTTCCTTTGGCTGGAGTGGAGAAGCAATCGACTTAATTGAAACTAAATTCCGGGATGCGGGTTACCAGTTTGGTTTTGATACCATTCGGGTGAAATTCAAACCTACCGAGGTGACAATCCAACATTGTGAAGAAGCTGGCACTGATTTTGCCCAGGCTCTCAAAAAAGCCAAAAAAGCTCGGACTAGCCGGAAAACGGTGAGTGAGTCCCAAGCGGCTCGCACGGAGCAAGCTGTGGGACGCTTGATTGGTTCTCTATGTGTAGTTACAACTAAACAAGGAGAACTCAGTGGAGCGATGCTAGCAGACTGGATTGCTCAAGCTACCTTTGCGCCTCCAGGTTTAACCATCGCAGTGGCTAAGGACCGGGCCATCGAATCTCTGATGCACATTGGCGACAAGTTGGTCTTGAATATCTTACAGGAAGGCAAACATCTGGGTTTGATGAAGCATTTCCTCAAACCCTTTAGTCCAGGAGAAGACCGCTTTGCTGGAGTAGCAACAGAAGCAGCGGAAAATGGCTCCCCAATTCTCACTGATGCCCTAGCTTATCTAGAATGCACGGTAGACAATCGTATGGAATGTGGTGATCACTGGCTAGTTTATGTCGTTGTCAACAATGGTCAGGTGTTATCCGAAGGTGTGACAGCGGTACATCATCGTAAGTCGGGGATGCATTATTAGGGTCTGCTGAATAAGTAACAATTAACAAGTAACAAGTAACAAGTAATACCAGATCCGGTTACAATGGAGCCGCTTTGATAAACCGCGACAACCCTGTAGAGACGTTGCATGCAACGTCTCTACAGGGTGAGATATAGCGGGTATATCGATACCGGATTTGGTATAATATCAAATCCGGCTACATTGGGATAATATTCGTGATGTAGGGGCGCAAAGCTTGCGCCCTCAGTGTATCTATGTTTTCTAACCAAAAAGCCAGATTTTTAATCATTCCGATGCCACCGGAATTGATATCATACCAAACCTAACACCTAACACCTATCTCAACCGAGAACTAAGACTTATTCAGTAAGCCCTAATTACTCCCCATAAATTGTCACCACAATATTTCGTTGATGTGGCTTATTATCACATTCGAGGTGAAAGATTTGCTGCCAAGTTCCTAACTCTAAGGAGCCATTCTTTACAGGTACGGTTAAGGAAGGTCCTAAACAAGTTGCTTGCAAGTGAGAATGCCCATTGCCATCGTGGGACATCTGCTCGTGTCCATATTCTAGACTCGGTGGAATCAGCTTATTTAAGATTTCGGGTAAATCGCTTTGTAATCCTGGTTCAAACTCAATCGTACCAATAGAGCCTGTACTGCCAATATTAAAAATGTGAACCATTCCAGTGCTGATACCAGAGCTCTGAACGATCGCATTTACCTTATCTGTAAGGTCATGCATATCTCCATGATTATTCGTAGAAAGTTCGATTTGCTCCTGATGAACCATAAAAACTGCTGTCCGAATCTTTGATATTCGCTTTTGTTTGGTTAATTATAGCAAGGAAAGAAGGTTCTAAGGCTCCAAAGAAAGAAGGTAGGAGGAAGTATTTCTTCCCTACCCCTAACTCCGAACCAATTTATTCTTCTCCTGGTTCAATAATCCTTTGGAACAAATAACCAGTACCTCGTGCCGTCAGGATTAACTCAGGATTGCTTGGGTCATCTTCTAACTTAGCCCGTAACCTAGAGATATGGACATCCACCACACGGGTATCGACGTGGCGCTCTGGGGTATATCCCCAGACTTCCTGCAAAATCTCCGAACGAGAATAAGGCTCACCAGAGCGGCTGACTAACAACTCTAGGAGACTGAACTCCATGCCAGTAAGTCGGATACGCTCATCTCCTTTGTAAACTTGCCGCTTGTTGGTATCAATTCTGATACTCCCTACATGGATCACACCAGAACTGGGAATCCCAGAAGCCCCCACTTTGTCAACCCGTCGCAACACTGAACGAATACGAGCTTCTAATTCTTTGGGAGAGAAGGGCTTGACAACATAGTCATCAGCTCCTAGCTCCAAACCTGTAATTCGATCTGCAACATCTCCTAAGGCAGTTAGCATAATGATGGGGATGTCAGATTCCTTACGTAACTCCTGACAGACGCCATAGCCGTCCAGCTTGGGCATCATAACATCTAGAACTACTAGATCCGGATCAGCAGTGCGAAAGGTGTCGAGGGCTTCTTCTCCATCGGCAGCGGTGACGACATCATAGCCAATCATGGAAAGACGAGTTTCCAAGATGCGACGGATACTAGCTTCGTCATCGACAACGAGGATTTTTTCTTTATGGACTTCCAAGTTACCCAATACTCCTTAGGTGATGGTTACCAAATTGTTAGTTTATTAACAGTTCATCTATTAAGATATAACTCTTTACGAAGCTTTTTTACGGTTTCAACAGGATATATTGCAGTAGTTGCAGCTTTTCTTAATGTTTGTTCGTGAATTTTTTTAAAGTTTTTTACATTCTTAACTCAGGATGCCTAAGTCTAAATCCCTATATATTTGTAATGTTTGTGGGGCAGAATCCCCTCAATGGTTCGGTAAATGTCCATCCTGTTCTGCTTGGGACTCTTTGGAGGAGGTGGTAGCAAGCTCTCCCAACCTCCTAATTAATCGAGGGGGTTGGCAATCTAATAGTCATCAATCTCAGCAATCAGGGGGCAAAACACCGCCACAACCAAGATCTTCTCTCAAGTTCTCAGAAATTTCTGATGGTGTCCAACTCCGGTTTGCCTCCGGCTATGGTGAACTAGATAGGGTGCTAGGGGGTGGCATCGTTCCTGGCTCTTTAGTGTTGATTGGTGGAGATCCGGGAATTGGTAAATCAACCCTGCTGCTGCAAGTTGCTAATCAATTGGCGCAGGTACACCGCATTCTTTATGTCAGTGCCGAAGAGTCAGGACAACAGGTAAAACTGCGAGCAGCTCGTTTGGGTGTGGGAGAGGCACCTGTGGAGGAGGTTGTGGAAGAGACTGCTAATGGTAATGGTAAGAAGAAGGATAAGGAGACGCGGGGACCGAGGACGCACCGGACGCGGGGAGAAGGAGATAAGGGGGATAAGGAGACGCGGGGACGCGGGGAGAAGGAGATAAGGGGAGAAGGAGATAAGGGGGATAAGGAGACGCGGGGACGCGGGGAGAAGGAGATAAGGGGAGAAGGAGATAAGGGGGATAAGGAAGAACA
>JAAHGR010000449.1 GCA_010672425.1 Symploca sp. SIO2E6 | reverse complement strand
TTTGTTGTCCATCCAATGTCTGAGAGCCTTGTTACGAATAAACAAAGCAGTTCTAATAGCTTCATCTATTAAATTGTACTGATATTGCTTACCTTTTAACTTGGCTTCTAAAACTAACATCGGCTCGACCTGTTGACGATGAAGAAAATATAGTATAATGTGTTGAATAATTGCAAGCTATTGAGCGATAGCTTAGCAAAACTTCATAAATCACCAGTAGACATGGAAATAAAACAACATACTATTAGTTATTTTTGTAGAGGTGCTGGTAATGCGACAAGAGTCAAATAATTCGCAATATATATTGCTTCTAATAAAAGAAAGATTGACTTCACCTTCATGTGATACGCATTCATCCCACACCTAGAAGGAGTGGGCTTTCTGCTTCAATTACTGTAACGGAAGTTTGCACTTTGATTAGTGGCATAGGTTTAACTCTCGCTTTGATCTGTTGAGTCCTTAGCTATTTTAGGATGGGATGGCACAATAGCATTGAGTTGACTTTGCTGTTAATCAACCAAGTCTCCTGAGATATTCTCAAAAACACCTAACACCTAACACCTAACACCTAACACCTAACTGAGTGCCGACATCATCGCTTTCTGGCTAACTGTCTGATAAACTTCCTGGAGATACTCCATGAGTGGAGCATCAGCCGCAGCTAAAGGAATTGTCCCTAAAACATCAAGAACAGTGCGACTGTCTTGGGGTGGTGTAATCACAACTAGGGAAGAGTCTAAAGGTTCATCGTATTGCCAAAACTGATCAATATTAAGGGTAGATTCCTCCCCTGTACTGCCTTCTGCAGCACCTTCTCCTTCCCTAAGCTGGACTTCATTAACAGGAGATTGAGAACTCAGAAGCGAAGATTGTTCCGGGACTATCCCCTCCTCTACTTCCTTGCTACGCAGCTGACGTAACTTATCCAGGATTTGAGCTTTGGTGCGTCCCCGTAACTGGAATAAGACAAAAGGATCTTCACTAAAGCGATTACCTAATTCATAGTAAACTGCGGCTATATGTTTGCAGGGATTTTTTGGGTCAGGGCAAGTGCAGTGGGAATGAACATCAGTTAGGGTAAAAGGAAACAGGCTCAAACCATTAGCAGTAAATACTTTTTCGATATTATGGGGCATTTCTCCTGCCAACAGTTGAGCAGAATAAATTGCTTCTTCTGCTAGAGTGTCTACTACATAATCCCAGTCTTCATCCGTGAAAGGTTCAATGGAGATGGAAAGTTGATAAGGTTCTGGTGCTGTACCTTGTACCTTGGCCACTACTTCTGAACTGGGAAATTCAATGCTGAGAATATTACCTTCTTTGGCATATTTACGTCCCCTTTCCAAGCGCTTCTTAAACCGATAGGAGTTGAGTAAATCATTCCACCGCTGTACCCACCATTCTTGGCTTTCGATTTCGTAATTGTTCATTGTTAAATTGGGAATTGGTCAATTGTGATTGGCTGGCTAGTTGCCCATAAAATACTACTTATGAATTCTAGCGCATCTCAACCAATCACACTAATGTTACTTTTGGGAAAAACCCTGAGAGCGTTGAAGATAAACTTGAGCAGTCTTATCTTGGGGGGCAAGCTCTAAACACCCTTGAAACAAGGCTGTAGCTGTACGAAACCTTTTGAGATGGAAGTTTAAAACAGCTTCTTCAAACAGTGCTTTAGTTTTGAGCTTACCTGCTTTGATTTCTGGAGGGTCAGCTTCAAAAACTTCAAACACAGACACAGCTTTTGATTTGCCTTTCACCTTTAATTTATCAATGAAGCGCAGAGCAAATTTACCTGGTTGAACCAAACCGCTAAAGGTATGGTGAGAAATCAGCAAAGATACCTCATAATCCTTAGTTAGTCCTTCCAAGCGAGAGGCTAAGTTAACCGCATCACTAATCACGGTGCTATCCATGTGGGTTTGACCTCCCACAGTTCCTAGCATCATTAGACCTGTATTAATACCAATGCCAATTTGTAGGGGGAGATACCCTACTCGTTGCCGATAGGAATTATAGCTTCTGAGGCGTTTGAGCATAGAAACTGCCCCTTTAACTGCATCATCAGCCTCACCACTAAACAACGCCATTATGGCATCGCCGATATATTTGTCAATAAAACCTTGATTGGCAATAATTGCCGGTTCCATATGGGAAAGATAGCTATTGATAAAGCGAAAATTCTCTTCTGGAGTCATACTTTCTGACAGGCTAGTAAAGTTCCGAATATCGGCGAAGAGTACCGACATTTTTTGCTGCACTTGGTCACCTAATTGAACATCAGCAATATTGTTTTTATTAAGTAAATGGAGAAATTGACTAGGGACAAAACGAGAGAAAGCTTGATTGAGTTCAAATAGTTCATTGGTAAAATTTTCCCGTTCTGCTTCAGCCTGTTGACGCTCGGTGATATCTTCAATGAAGCCTTGATAATATAACAATTGACCCTGATCGTTATAGACGGAGCGAGCATGTTCCGAAATCCAGATTATACTGCCATCTTGACGATAAATCTGAGCTTCAAATCCTGCTACTTGACCCTCTTGTTCCATGATTTGGACAAATTCTCGACGACGGTTAGGGTCAAAATAAAGCTGTTGTTCGATGTTGGTTATGTTGGCTATTAAGGCGTTGGGAGAATCATACCCATAAATCTTGGCCAAAGCTGGGTTAACCTGTAGATAACGTCCGTCGGGGGTCGTCTGAAAAATACCCTCTAAAGCATTTTCAAAAATACTGCGATACTTGTGTTCTGCTTCTCGTTGTGACTTGCGGTGATGATAATCTGGGATCGCTATTGTTGAGATACTTAAAGCAAGTAAAGAAGGAACTATAGGTAACCACCAACCGCTGATAAAGACAAGATAAGTCCCCGTTAAACTCAGACTACTGGCCAGGAAAATACCACTGCCCAGGAGTAGCAACGAAGGTAAATTTTTATCCCTTAATCGTTTGTTTTCTAATAAAAGCCAGCTTCCTGCTGCACCTAGGAAAGAGCAACACAAAACCTCTAGCCATTCTAGGGGAGTTGGCAGGACTTTAATGAAAGGTCGTCCATCAATCGCTCCACTGAGGATTTGGCTAGTTAAATTAGCTTGAATCACTACCCCTGGCGTTCGACTGGGATTAGTAAAGAGACTGCTATCATAGGGTGTATAAATTAAATGATTGGTACTCTCAGCCACGGAACCAATTAAGAGGATGCGATCGCGTATTTTTTCTGGTGGAACTCGATTAGCCAAGACATCCCTCATGGAAACAGTATTAAAATGTTGTTGTTCTCCCCGAAAGTTGAGTAAAATTTGATATCCTCCAGCATCAGCACGGATATAACCTCCATCATTCCTGTTAAAGGGGAAAAATTTAGCTTTTCCGAGGCGATAGTGTTGTTTATCGGCATCAACCACTTCTAAGTTAATACCCTCTTCTTCCAGATACATCAATGCCAAACGCACCCCTAAATTTAATTGCACTTCTTCCTGCTCGGTTTTGATGGAAATCAAACTTCTACGGGTCTTGCCATCAGCATCTGCCATCAAATCAACAAAGCTCACCTGTCCTAAATCTTTGAGGATTGGTGGTGGTGCTACCTGATTGCCTACCCGCTTTTCAATGCCGATGAGGTTAGGGGTAGACTTCATTACTTCTACCCATTGCTGATATCCTGGTTCTACCGGCAAATCTCGATACAAATTTAGACCAATGGCTCTGGGTTGCGCGGCTCGGAGCTTGGTAATCAACTCGGCTAAAGTTTTATCAGGTATGGGCCACCGTCCCACCTGATGAATATCCGCCTCGTCTATGGTAACCAAGAGTAGGCGAGGGTCGATGGGTTCTCGGGGACGGAGGCGGAAGTATTGATCTAGAGCGGCCCATTCCAACAGTTGAAATAGTCCTATAGTATTTAAAGCTAGAACTATAGCTGTGACACTGGGAGCAATAAGGAATACTCCTTGCCATTGCCTCAAGGATTTTTTCAGCTTTGACCACATTAAGTCTGTACTGTCAAGGTTGAGAGCAAAAAAGAGTTTGGCACTCTCACTTTACCTTAACGAAGAAGCGAACAGGGAACGGCAAATGGGGAACAGCTGGTGAATTAAGGAAACTTTTGGTTGAAAATTTGCTATGTAGGGGCGGGTTTACGTGATTGACTTGTGGTCGGGTTTAATTTTTGGTGAACCCGCCCCTACAATTAAAAAATTGCTATATATGTAGTAGCGTAAGTTGCTAGTTACAAGTATAAGCGTGTTCCGATCCCCCCAGCCTACATTAATTTTTAATTTTTAATTCCCTACCACCTAAAACTTCTGCCATAGCCTCAGCAATGATTTGCCTTTGTTCGGCATCATATTGCCAGCGTTTGAGAAAAGCTTTGTAGTTACCTTCGTAAGTTTTGGCACTTTCGTGTAACTCAGCAGCAATTTCCGATACCTGAGTCATCTTGATTTGTTCAATAAGATGAATAGTACGTGCTCGCACTTGATCAGATTTTTGAGCTATGTCTTCTTTGCCATTGCGACGATGGTTTAGTGCTGTGGCAGTTGACATGGCTAAGTTTTTCACCAAAAGTTCTGGTACAACCTCCGGTGACGATTGGAGTGCGCCGATGACTTCAGGGGAGGGATTGTCGGCTAAAGTACCTTCAGATGTCAGGTAAGTGACGAAAAAACCTCTCGCACCGTTTTGCGTGTTGACTAATTGGGCGATCGCTTGTTCGATTTCTGATGGCGATAGTTCCCCTGTTGACATTTGACTCATCAGGGACTGGGTTAAGGTAAGTGCTTCTTCAAACGTCACGGTCTCAGGAATGTTCACGGGAGTGTTGTTGTTAAAGATCAGGTTAAGCTAAATCCCGACAATCGGCCTGTCGGCGAGATCATTGAGGAAACTTTTTTACTTAAAACTCTTGCATTAAGCTGTATAATATATAACAAAATTTAGGAGGATTAATCACCATGAGTGAAGCTGATGGAGTTTTTTACATCAATGCTATCATTATCCTGGGGTTGAGTGTATCACTACTATACCTTCTTAAACCTCAAGGTTAAAGCTGGTAAGTAGGTAGACCAACAATCAAGCGGATTATAGCAATCCTATTTGAGATAGCAACCAGCACTCAAGCTGGAATTAGACCGAATGTTTCAGATCCTATTATAGGATTGCTATATTGAGTTACTCTTGCCTCTCGTTTTAACATATGAAGCGATCGCTAATTAGCCTGACTCTGTGCTCTACTTTCCTCTCATCTTTGATGCCTCAATCTTTCCTGGCCGCAGCACCGAGAACTCCAGACAAAACGGTGGAATGTGAAATTTTAGTAGTTGGGGGGGGACTTGCTGGTTCTGCTGCTGCCTATGAAGGCTTACTGGCAGGACGCACTGTTTGTCTAACGGAGATTACCGACTGGGTAGGGGGACAAATTTCTGCTCAAGGAACTTCTGCTCTGGATGAGAGAACTACCCAACGAGAACTACTATTTTACCCTCGTGGTTACTTGAAATTACGAGAACGGATTGAAGAGTACTACGATCAACTCAACCCTGGAGAATGCTGGGTGAGTGAATCTTGTTTTTTGCCTCGTGATGCTCATGCCATCTTATTGGAGATCTTGCAGGAGGCGGCTGAGCAGGGGGAAGGAACACTCAAATGGTATCCTTCTACTGTAGTTAAGGAACTGGAACTAGTAGGAAGTAACTCAGAACAAAATATTCAAAGTGCGATCGCGATTCGCCATGAACCGGCGGCTGGCGCACCTCCCCTCAATACTTTTCCCCTCTCCGCAACTATCGAAGACTGGTATCGCTACGAAGATTCCCCTCGTTTTGAGAAAACTATCCTGCGCTTTGTACCGAAAGAGGGAAATCTTGCTAACTGGTATGTGGTTGATGCCACGGAAACTGGGGAACTGATTGCTCTAGGGGATGTCCCCTACCGTCTGGGTATCGATCCCATCTCCTACCTCGATCCTTCTGCTTCTAGTAGTACTCCCGATCCTTTCTGCACTCAAGGCTTTACCTACACCTTTGCGATGGAAGCAACGGAGGAGTCGCAAAACAATGAAATGCCTTCTTTTTATCCTCAGTATGAACCCTACTACAGTTACGAATTAGAGAGATTAGCAGATTTTGGATTAGTGTTTACCTATAGGCGGATTTGGAGTCCTGAGTCCGGGACACCGACTAAGTTTGGCGGTATTGGTTACACGACTCCCACTCCAGGGGATATCTCCATGCAGAATTGGACTTGGGGCAATGACTTTCGTCCCGGCACTGCCCAAGATAACCTAGTCTACACCCGTGACCAATTGCAAGCTTCTGGGCAACTATCCCCTGGCGGCTGGATGGGAGGCTTGCGCACCGAGAGTCTCCGGAAAGGGGAGGAAATCTCCCAAGGGTATTTCTACTGGTTGGTAGAAGGAACTACTGATTCCCAACTCGGGGATGGAGTCAAACAGAAGCATCCCCAGCATCGCTATCTCTCTGGTTTAGATTCTCCCATGGGAACAGTGCATGGATTGTCTAAATATCCCTACATGCGGGAAGGCAGGCGGATTATTGGACGACCTAGTTATGGTTATGCTCAAGGCTTTACTATCTCAGAAGTAGATATTTCTCGTCGGGACTACCGGGATGAATACTATCAACAAACCCTTTCCCCAAGGACTTATCGCCGTCTTTGGGCATTGTTAGCGGGATTAGAAGCACCTTCTGTTTTCAGTGGTAAACTAGCACCAGAAGATGTATCCCGGCGTACTCGCTCCACCATCTATCCCGATTCAG
>JAAHGR010000448.1 GCA_010672425.1 Symploca sp. SIO2E6 | reverse complement strand
ACAAGCTTTGATATCAGAAGTTCAGCAAAGAGGCGTAAACACTATTCCTCAGGTAATCCAAGAGGTTATCACTCGTGTAGTCCAATTAGCCCAAGGTTAACATGGTTAATTTATCATCGCTTAACGATCAACCCTGTCCTTGGGACACACCCTCTGTAATACCATTACTTTTTGCATTCTCAACCGATTTATCTAACTCTGGGAAAGACGAACTAGAACGGTATCGAGAGATTGATAATAATGCGAATGAATCCCCTGCCATACCAATTATGTGTGTTGCAGGTAGAGGATATTGGAGGTTTGACCCAAGAGAATCTGCTGAGAAGTGGATTAAGCATCTTCCCACTGATAATTTTGACGAGATTATCGATCTAATCGCTGGTATCGCTAATACTATTCCAGATCAGATTGCACTTAGAGGCCGTCCACGATTTGGTCACTATATATTAAATGAAAGGGATTATCCAAAAATGTAAATGCTGCCGATAAGCAATGAGCAATTCCATTATATTATCGAACCCTCAAAGTCAGATGAGGATGAGAATCTGACAGTTGGAGGGCAAGAAAGTATTTATCCTGCCAAATTATGTATTGATCTAGATGTAGCACTTAAAGCTGCCAAAACATTTGCAGAAAATGGCGAAATGGAGAAGTCAGTTATCTGGGAGCAAGATGAAGTTTTTGAGCTAGTATAACAGTGCGATCTGAAGAGCAGCAGTGCGATCGCTTTCTCTTGTAGGTTGGGGGTCGCAAAGCGCAACTCAACAAAAACCTGTAACGTTGGGTTTCGCTTGTTCGTCGCTTCCCATTCATTATCGATTAAAAGCGTAACAACGCTTCACCCAACCTACTTTTGCGAAAATTATTGTACCTGATTACTACATTATTCCATACCTATATCAGTGAGATCGCGTCTTTTGTAGGTTGGGGGTCGCAAAGCACAACCCAACAGAAACCTGTAACGTTGGGTTTCGCTTGTTCGTCGCTTCCCACTCATTATCGATTAAAACCGTAACAACGCTTCACCCAACCTACTTTTGCGAAAATTATTGTACCTGATTACTACATTATTCCATACCTATATCAGTCTTTTGTAGTTTGGGTGCAGCGTTCGCGAAGCGTCTCCGTAGGAGAAGCGCAACCCAACAAAAACCCGTAACCTTGGGTTTGGCTTGTTCGTCACTTCCCACTCATTATCGAATAAAACCGTAACAACGCGACCCCCAACCTACTTTCGAGGTTGATTTTTTTGAGAGTGATTGCCTAGGACACCAGCACTTGCGCGATCGCGGTTTAGTAAGGACACTTGCTCTTCATCAACCAGCCAACTTTTCTAAAATTGTCCAATAGTGAGAATCTTCATCAAACAGCATGATATCTCTACGCTCGTCTAGAGATTGATTGATGGCTTTGATGTGTTTTAAATGGCTTTCAAGCTGAGTAAGTTCTTTTTCTAAGTCATATTTGCGATTACTACAGTAAGGAATGACTAAACCTATTTCTATAGCTAGCACATAAAGCATAATCCCACAACCGATTAAAGCCAGATTATTATTAATGTCATAAAATAAACTGATCAACCCTGCACCAATCCCAGGCAGAATCAAGCTATGAAGATGAAGAGTTAAATTATTGACAAATTTATGCCGTTTTAGAATCTGCTGTTGCCTAATTAGTTTCTTCATAATAAGTAGCAGTTATAGCGCTTCGCGCAGGTGTTAGGTATTAGGTGTTAGGTGTTAGGGAGGTCGAAAGTACTGTTAAATAAAGGCATTTGTGATTATTCACCTGTTGTCAATCTGTAAACACACGAGCGCTCTTTGCTGTACGCTTTGAATTATTACACGTTGGGTTTAGCTTGTTCATCACTTCCCCTTCATTATCGATGAAAACCTTAACAACGCGACCCTCAACCTACTTTTGGGGTTGATTTTTTTGAGTGCGATTGCCTACGGCACCAGCGAAGCTGATCGCCTCCGACACTGAGATACTATAAAAGAGGTTACAGAGGTAGCGTAACGATTGGGAGTCAGCAGATGCAAGGGATTTTGTTAAGCAGTGAAGAAGTTGCAAAACTAGCCTACCGAATCTACGAGGGTGGAATTCGCCAAAAGGTTGAGACAGAGGAAAATATTGGCAAAATGATCATCATCAATGTTGAGACAGGTGACTATGAAGTGGATGAAACTGGGCTAAAAGCAACTAAAAACCTTCAGGCCAAGTGCCCTTATGCAAGACTCTTTGGAATCCGCATCGGTTATAATGTAGCAGCTTCTTTCGGTGGTCTGATGGAGCGGGTGAGCAATGATTTCCGTTACTGTGACTGACATGCGATCGCCGATAGCATCAGCTCCAGCTGATCGCGGCTCTTGTAGGTTAGGCAGAATGTGGAGCAATTGGTATAATTAGGAATGCAGTCAAGAGGTCTGACCTTTTCGGATCGTGGAAGCGTGGTCTTCCCTTGGCTGATTTTAATTTTAATCTGTAATATCTGTCAGCTTTAGCCCTGACGGAAAATTACTTGCTAGCGGCAGCAAAGACTATACTGTAAGGATATGGCAACTGAGCTAGGTGAAAATCAAGTAGTATGCTAGCCCTGAGTTACCCACATATTGAGAAGCAGGAGGAGCAACCTGCACGATTGCAACGATTACCGCGTATTCGAGTTGCACAGATTGTCATGGATTATCTTGCCTACGGTTGGTCTGTAGAGGAGATATGCCGACAGCACCCTTACTTAAAGCCAGCCGAAGCTCATGCGGCTATGGGCTACTATTTCGATCATCAGGAAGAAATCGACTGGGAAATCACCCAAGAATGGGAGCAGGTGCAAACTAACATAACGGGAGTAGCTAGATCGCCTTTTTACACTAGGATGAAAGCTAGAGGGCTGTTGTAAGTGGCTATTGATTTGTATATGGATGTCCATATTCCCCAAGCTATTACTGATCAGTTGCGTCGTCGGGGTGTAGATGTATTGACGGCGTTTGATGATGAAGCTCAGGAATTCCCTGACTATCAGCTTTTGTTAAGGGCGACTCAACTTAATCGAGTTCTTTTTACCCAAGACATTCGATTCCGTGTTTTAGCTGAAACTTGGCAAGTAGAAGGGAAGCAGTTTTCTGGACTGATTTTCGGTCATCAACCTACCCAACCTACTGTAGTCGTGAATTAATTCAATTATAAGTTAGATAGGCAACTTGTGGTAACTTAATAGGCGCAGCTTATGCCAAGACGGGTTATCATTTGGAGATTGCCCGACTAGCTACTGGATGGTTTTTGAATTCCTTATTCCTGAACGACCTGTTTCTCTGCAGACAAAGAATCGCGCCAACTTGCAGGCATGGAAACACTTTGTTGCAAGTGAAGCAGCTAAGACATGGGGCGACGGCGCACCAATTGATAGCCGCGATCTTCAACTGACCCTAGTTTATTTATGCGGCAATGATCCAGTCGATATCGACAACATAATCAAGCCTATTCAAGATGCACTAGTTGGCTTGGTATATGTTGACGATATCTTGGTAACAGACGTAGAATCTCGTCGGCGGCCTCTTACGGGAACCTACGACGTTGCACTTTGTCCTGAACTTGTTCTACAAGGGCTGGCAAGCGGAGACGAATGTGTCTACGTTAGAGTTTCGGCACAACCGCAACTGGAGGATAAACTGTGACATCAGTAACTGAATCGAATAGTAACCCACAGAAGTATCACAGCCTTCTGGAATCAACCGTGGCTGAGCGTTATAGAAGCATAGGGTTTAATGTTCTTGTTGAGCCCTCGGCAAGTCAGATTCCATTTGATCTCGGCGGGTATCGACCAGATATCCTTGCCACGAAGGAGCCTGACCAAAACCTAATCATCGAAGTCAAAAATACAGCAGAGCGGCTTTCTGTTGATCGCTTTAAGTCCATAGCTGCAATTGTGAATGAACAGCCAGGATGGAAGTTCTTACTAGTGACTGGTGACGATAGCGTTCCAATTGGAACTGACAATGGGATTCTTACCTTAGAAGAGATTAAAGCAAAGCTGAGTCAGGCTACAGACTTGATTGCAACTGGTGCATCAGAGCCAGCCTTCCTATACCTATGGAGTTTACTTGAAGGCTTACTTCGTCATCATTCAATTGAGGCGGACATCCCCTTGAGTAGGCTGAATCAGGTTTCCCTGGTTAATCACTTGTATTCTCAGGGTGAACTCTCTAGAGAACAGTTCCATATTGCTAAAAACCTTTTCCCCATACGTAATAAGGCGGTACATGGATACAGAGTTTCTCATCTTGAGGATTCCACTCAGAGACTTCTTGAGCTTCTGAAACAGTTGATGGGTGAATGGTCATAGTGCGATCTGCTTTGCAGCAGCGCTTGCGCTATCGCGGCTCTTGTAGGTTGGGTGAAGCTTTCTTCGGAACCCAAAAGAACCTGTAATGTTGGGTTTCGCTTGTTCGTGACTTCCTAAAATTATCGCTAGAAACCGCAAAAACGCTCCACCCAACCTACTTTCAAGGTTGATTTGTTTGAGAGCGATCGCCATAGCTAGTCTGTCCAATACGATCAGATCTGGTTCGTACCCAGACTCATTAGCATAGGGTTTGATCAGGCATTCTTTGGGAATAAAGTAAGGTAGTTGTCTTTGCCGAATTAGTAAGAAAAGTTCACCTCCGATAAAGCCAGCAATTTCTGAATTTTTGCCAGTAGGCTTTGGCATCTTAACAATTATCCCATTGTGTAGTTCATAGCGGTGTTCTGAGTTTTCTGGATACCAATCAATAAATTCATCGAAGGTTAGTTTTTGGGAAATGGCTTGAATCATCGCGATCGCTCCTTAGCCTTTTAGCATTGTCTTGTTTTTCTCTTCTTCTTTCCCTTTGTGAACTTTGTGTCTTTGTGGTTTCTCAAAAAAAGGAGCACAATTATCCCACTATGAAGTAATATTAGCAAAAGATAATAGTCAATGCAACCAACCAATAAGTGAAGCACATTTAAGATTATGATGTAGAGGCAGCATTAGTTACCCTCGAAAATGTCGATATGAAGCAAATTCCATGTATGACTACATTGTGATTGGTGCAGGTTCTGCCGGAAGCATAGTAGCTTCCAAGCTGGCTGCTTCTGACTCAAGGGCAAAAATTCTCCTGCTCGAAGCGGGAAGATTCCAACTCCATCCTAAGATGTACAACCCCAGTGATTGGTTGGAAGTCCTACAACAACATCCAGAGATTGAGTGGGGTTACAAATCAGTACCTCAAAAAAATTTAGACAACCGTATCATCACTCTGGCGCAAGCCAAAGCTTTAGGTGGGTGTGCCTTACATAATGCAACGGTCTATGTCAGAGGTGGACGTTCTGACTTTGATGCCTGGGGTCAGGTAGCACCCGGTTGGTCATGGCATGATGTCCTACCACACTTTGAAAGTGTAGAGCAGATGATGAAGGTTTTGGTGGCACAGACAGATCATTTAAGTTTCATTAATGATTTATTCGCTGCTGCTAAACAGTACGGCTTACCGGAAAATCCTAATTATAATACCAGCGAGAGTCAATTTGGATACGCTCCATTTCAGTTCAGTAATGTCGAAGCACTTACAAAGCTGTTTCGTGAAACCACATTTAATACTTTTTTACCAGCGGTGCATACCAATGTAACTGTACAAACTGAAGCTTTGGTAACTAAGATCCGATTTAATGATACCAAAGCAATTGGTGTTGAATATGTTCAGAACCAAGAAACATACTTTGCCGGTGTGCGCCATGAGGTTGTCCTGAGTGCCGGTGCAATCGCCAGTCCAAAAATTTTGATGCTTTCAGGTATTGGCAACGAAACTGAGTTGGCAAAATTTGATATTCAAGTAGTTGCCCATGCTCCAGAAGTAGGCAAGAACCTACATGACGATCTTTTCCTTAGTGCCGGATTTTCTATTCCCCAAGCTCAAGATGTACCAGTATATTCCTATAGCCTAGCACCAGCTGTGATTTTCGCCTCTACGGAAAATAGTAGTTCAGTTGTTGACATCGAATCTTCTGTAGGAGTGGGAACACTCAAAGGTTTCCCTGGTCCAAAACATTCTTTTTGGTTGTGGCCAAATGTAATGCACCTGAAGAGTAAAGGAACTGTTACCCTACGCTCAAGTTCTCCTGATGAAGATCCTGTCATTGATCCAGAGTACCTAACAGTCCCAGGAGATCTCCAGTCATGTATCACAGCGCTTCAGTTAGCTATCGATATTGGCAATCAATCAAGCTTGAGCCAATGGCGGGAAAGCCAAATTGCACCAGAACCGAGGGCAGATTTGGAGAGTTATATCAGGGAAACAGCTGATACAACCTACCACTATTGCGGAACTTGTAGAATGGGGGTTGATGAGAGTTCCGTAGTGGATACAGAGCTTAAAGTGCGAGGAACATCAGGGTTACGTGTGATTGATGCTTCTGTGTTTCCATTACCAATCACTGCAAATACGGCGGCAGCGACTATGATGATTGCTGATAAGGGAGCTGATATGATAATTAGGGGTTGGGAGAATAAGTAATGAGTAATAAGTAATAAGTAATAGGTTAATGTAGGTTGGGTGGAGCGAAGCGAAACCCAACACCGAGTCCCTGCCTTAAGTATCAATACATGCTTTGAAAAGGGCAATTGAGCGAACACCGATAGAAGAAAAATAGGCGTGTTTTTCTCATGTTCGGGTAAATCATTCCCCATGAAGCCTCCCCAAAGCCTATAAAATCGTTGAGACGCTTAGGTCAAATCAGCCTTCGCCAACTCTATTTTTTTAATTGCTAG
>JAAHGR010000447.1 GCA_010672425.1 Symploca sp. SIO2E6 | reverse complement strand
TTTGTGGTACTCTTTTACATAATGGAATGGGTGTGCGCCTGTAGAGTCAGTATCGTAGGCAATCGCCTTCACCAGTGTAGGGTGGGCAAAAGGCATCAGCGACAATAATCTCACAATGTTACTAAAATTCTTTTGCCCACCACAGCAGATGAGGGCACGGATTATAGTTTAGCAATCGCCAATAAATAAGCATCATATCCAAAATCAGCAACGCCCTTGACTTACAAAGCTTCGATCTCTTCCCTAGACAGTTTGGTGATGACCATAATCGTCTCTATATCCAAACCTTGTTGTTTACACGAGCGTGCGATCTCTATTGTTCTTTGTTGGATACCTTTTTGGATACCCTCAGCCTCCACTTCCTGATAAAACCTAGTTTGCTTCCATTCTGTAAGTCCAAACATTGTTTCTAGTTCTCTCCAAGGACGATCAGGAAATTTGTACACCAAAGCTTGTTCTATTAATTCTATCATATTTCTCTGCTGCGCCCCTGGTAGAGCTCGCGCACATCTTTCTGGTTGTTTGACTCGGTTTTGGACATTGCTGGTTGGTTCCATCACCAGCCGTACCAGTCCCAAGCCGATGGAGTTTGATGTGTCTGGAGTGTCTTCTAGGTAAAATACTCTTAAATTTCCTGCTTGCACTTCCCCATTGTAACACTGGGGAATCCCCGGATCTAAACTGCGCTTGGCCCAAAATACCACTGCACGCCAACCATATTGCCAGCTATTTTGTCCCAAAAAGACAAAGGCTTCTTGCATTATACGATAGTACAAGTGTTCATCTGGTTGAAACTGGACTTCCACGAAATAAATGGGGTCACCGTCTGTTTTGGGAAGGAATACCCCATCAGTACGTTTGGCAAGTTCTTTGAGTTCGATGGATTTGAAAGTATACTTTTGTGCTAGTGTGATGTTGTATCCAAGGAGTTCAAACAAAGCACCCGGAAGAGTTTGGAAGACTTTGTAAAAGAGAGTATCAGTGCGCATTCTCTTAACATGGCCAGAAACGGAGTTGGTTAACTTCTCATGGGAAGATTTGGCCAATAGTACCATGAGGCAAGGGTTTAATCTATATGAGGAGGTTAAATTGTGTACTCGGTTCTGCTAAGGACACTGGCTACCAGCGTAAACCGGGACAAAATTCCCACCGAGAATAGCTCAATTGCCCAAAGGGTGAAACCCTTGCTATATAAAGTGTCCCGCCTTAAGTTGGTAGCCGCTGAGATTATCACTTCTGTATTCCTTACAGAACAAGAATTACAGAAATATCTTTTTGATGAAGCACTTCAGAAATACCGGAGTTTCCACCACAAGTACCGGAGAGCCGTAGGGCTAAGCCTTGTCGTTTGGTATAGTAGTCGGTTTATTGCCGGAGGAACCAGAAGTTGCGATCGCACCACCCAAACAGGGACTCATTTAATAATACCATGAAAGCGATCGCCTGGTTGGGTTAACCCGGGAATGGTGTGGGGCGGGTTTTGAGGGGAATTTTCTGGTTTAATGGCGAAGAATTGTCCCTCAACCCGCCCCTACGAGGGGTTTTTTTTGAGATTTTTGACTGTTTTCTCTGTTGCTCTTTTCTACCTTCTTGTGGTATTTTTTAGATGATCGGATATTTGTGCGCCTGTAAGGTATAGTCCGGTGCGTTTAAAGATACTGTTGGCGAATCGTTGTAGCGTAAGACCCCTCCCCTAGGAGGTGAGGGGCTTTCCGGCCTCCCCAAGAAGCCCGACTTCTTCAAGAAGTCGGGCTTGGTGAGCAAGCTAGCGGTAGCTCATTTACATGGTATTATTAAACATCTTGGGGCTAGCAGTAAGTCTATAGAGTCTGAGTAGAAATATGGAAACGAAAGATTTATTAAACCGGATTACCATTAACCCTAACGTGTCCTTTGGCAAGCCAACGATACGAAATATGAGATATCCGGTGGAAGTCATCCTGGATTTATTATCTGCAGGTATGACAGTTCAAGAAATTTTAGAAGACTTTCCTGATTTGGAAGCAGATGATATTAGAGCCTGCCTTGCTTTCGCTGTAAAATTGTTAAGCGTGAAGAGCATTCTACAAGTGAAAGCAGCCTAAGCAATGAAGTTTTTGATTGATGCCCACCTGCCATTGGCATTAAAAAATTGGCTGGTAACCCGAGGACATGACGCCATTCACACCCGGGATTTACCAGATCAAAACTTGACGGACGATAAGGAAATCATCCGAATCGCGGATAATCAAGAGAGAATCGTTACTTCTAAGGACAGCGATTTTCATAAATATCATATTTTGTTTGGTTGTCCTGACAGAATCTTGATGATCACTACAGGAAATATAGCCAATAGGGTATTGATCCAATTGTTCGAAAATAATTTTGCTCAGCTAGAAGTTGCCTTTGAAACTGGTAGTAAGGTAGTAGAACTGAACAATACTTCAATCATCATTCATAAATAGGCATAAATTCTGAAAGTTTTAGCTCATGTCTCCTTTCGCGACAAGAGCGATCGCTTAACCCCAAGAAGCCCGACTTCTTCTGTGAAGTCGGGCTTCTGAGGAACCCGTTCCATGATAAAATGGGAGCGATCGCGAGCCATATCCCACCCCGTAATGAGATTTCTCAATGATTGACAAATTGCTATGCCCCTTACTGGGATAGCAAAAAGTGAATTCGTCTCATCTTGTTTATGATCATCAATAATTTAGATAACAGCGCATTTCTTCTTCATCAACTCTCAAGAGCGCCCTTTATCAACAAAGATTTTGAAAACAACCCAAGCAATAGCCCCAATCATCACTAAATAGGCAAGCTGTACTGCTACCCTAACAGCGATGATAACTACGATGACTATGCCTAAAAACTGTCCAGTTCTGATCAGTTTACTGACCCATCGTTTCTTTGATTTCTCCGGTGGCGGTTCCTTGCTGGTGTGGTACAAGGGAGGTTGATTAATTTCCGACTCCAGTTCCCGGAGTCGCAGTGCTTCCTCTCGCGCCTTCAATTCTTGTTCCCGACGCTGCAAGTCTTGATCTTGATTATCTTGAGAATTCATTTTATAGGATTTCCATAGCGCCAAATTTTTTTATAGGCAAATGCAACAAGTTATATCAAATCCAATTTAGAGCCCCCGTTATCTTAAGGATAAGACTCCAAGGTAGTCCCCATGAAAAAATTTTCACCACCGTGCTATAAGATTCCTTTCTCCGCGTCACCGCGTCACCGCGTCACCGCGTCACCGCATCACCGCATCACCGCGTCAAAGAGAATTTTCATCTTCCGAGGAGGAGTCTTTGACATTAATCAGCGTATCTCTTGACTGATCTAGGTAAGAACTCCTAGCCGCCTTTTTCTGTGTTCTCGTAATATCTCCACCAACATGAATTTGAATTTTCGGTCCAGAACTAGCTAGACGAATGATCATCCCATCTTGGACTGGCATTTTGGTAATCAGCCTCTCATCAATGTAGGTGCCATTAGCTCCTATACTGATAATTTCCCACCTCGAAGCATCATTGAGCCTGAGTTCTACATGGTGTCGAGAAACCACAGCACTATAGAGCACAACATCATTATCTGTTGACCGCCCAATCCGAATCACTGATTTGGGTTCAAATGTCCACCTTTGAGAAGGCAATGACTGAATAGGATTCAGCAGAATCAGAGTAATCACCGGTGTTACATATTTCAAAAGGAACAGCTTAATTGGGAATTGGGAATTGGGAATTGAGAATTGAGACTTTCATCCTTTTGGGAGCGTGAGGTCTTTAGGTGTTTTGGAACAAAAACGTCACCTGATCGCCTTTACCCAAGCTTATACGATCGCCTGCTCGTAATCTGTGCCGATTCCCTTGAGTTAGAGGAGTGTGGTTGACATAAGTGCCATTGGAACTACCGATATCTTCCAGATAAAAGGCATCTCCCTCAACTCGGATATCAGCATGTACGCGGGAGACGATATCTGAGTCAGGAAAGCCAGAAACATCAATGTCTGGGGGAACTTTGTCATTGGGTTTACCGATATGAATTACTGTCAGATTTTGTGGTAATTCAATGAGGGTATCAGTTTGGAGATGCAATAGTTTTGCTGATTGAACTTGCAACTGGGTAGCAGCAGCGCCACCGGAGGCTACAGGTGTCGGTGAAGGCGGTGTTGCTGGAGTACTAGCTATGGTTGGGGGAGTTAGAGGACCGGTGACTTCTACCGATGGTGGCACTGGAGTACTAGCTATGGTAGGAGGAGGTGGGGGAGTAGTAGCTAAGTCAGGATTACTCGTCTGTGTTTCTGCTTCTGATGAGGACGGTTTACTAAAAATCGTCGGAATTGCAGATGTAGAGCTAGGAACACCTGTACTTGGAGGATTTTGTTCCTCCTCGGGCATTTGAGAAGTCATAGACATAGGTTGAGGTTCAATCAGCGGTTCCGGTGTTACTAAGTCTGGCACATCGGGTAGAGGATTAGCAGAGGATGTCTGAGTTGCTGCCATTGAAGAAGCATGGGCCTTTAAATTAAAGCCGCACTGACCGCAGAAACCAGCATCTGCTTGAACAGTCGCGCCACAGTTAGGACAAGTAGTGGTTTCAGGTAAAGGGGTATAGCAGGCTTCACATTGAGTAGCCCCCTCCGGATTTTGGTGATTGCAATTAGGACAAACAATCATAAAACCTCCTTGCTGGCAATAGTTATACTCCCTATGAAAGCACAGTTGTTGGTCAGATAATAATATCTTGCTAATAACAAAAGATGTTAAGTTTTTAGTTGTTGACCAGCTGATTGATCCAGGAGCCACCAAAGTTCCCCCTGGGGTTGGATTAATCGAGCTGGGTAAGTCAGAGGATCAGCCTCAGGGGCAAATATCTGAGCCAAAGCTGGTTGTTTGTTAGCACCGGCTACGAGAAAAATCACACAGCGGGCCTGGTTGATTAGGGGAGCAGTAAAGGTGATGCGGGGTTGACCATCTTTGTTGCCTACAGTAACCAACTGGTCTACTACTTGCAGAGCCTCAGTATGAGGAAAGAGGGACGCCGTATGGGCATCATCACCAATACCCAATAAAATTATATCGAAAGAGGGAAATTCTCCCCCCTGGATACCAAAAAACTCCTGTAGTTGGGCTCCATGCTTTTGGGCATCCGCTGCTGGTGTTGTGCCATCGGTGGGCATCGGATGAATATTGGCAGCAGGGAAAGCCACTTGGTCTAACCAAGCCTTGCGAGCCATTCCTTGATTGCTATCAGGGTGTTCAGGACTTACGTAGCGCTCATCACCCCAAAAGATATGAATCTTATCCCAAGGCAGCTCTTGAGAAGCTAGAGCTTCATACAAAGGCTTGGGCGTACCACCACCAGCCAGAGCAATAGTACACCAACCCTGTTCCTGAATTGCCCCTTGGATTTGGGTAAGAACGACTTCAAGCGATCGCGCGATCAGAGCCGTCTTATCTGCTAGAACTTCAACAAATTTTTTCATCCACTTCCCCGCGACTAAGACCTCACTACCAACCACCAGGTTCATTGGGAGGCGTCGCGTCCTCACATTTAACCAACAGATACCTATTGTAAAGCGTTAAGGGACTGGTGAAGAAACAAGGCACCAAGGCAGTCCCAATTCCCAATTCCCAATTCCCCATTCCCCATTCCCATTGCCCACTTACAAGTCAGTAGGGAAGGAAATCCTTAAGTTAACATGGGCAAGTACCCTTGGTTGTCCACCAAACTGCAACCAACCTTTTGGTAACGATACCTGTAGGAATGTACTCTAGTAAAGTAAAAATTGAATTGTCACATTTTATGAAAAGTAACCCTGTATATACCCCCTTCACTGTGCTAGCTCTCAAGTTTGTCGGGGTAATTATGATTGTGTCTTCCCTGTTGGATTACATTAGTTTGGCAATTCCACCGAAATTAGAAGACGATGCCTTCAGAGAGTGGCAGTGGGTTACTACTACCCAAGTAGTCAATCAAGGTATTGTCCCCCTAGTAGGTATCGCTCTTTTGGTAGTTGCCTATTGGATAGCTAACAGTATCGGTACTGCGTCGAGAGAAAAGAAATCATCTTTAGGACAATTAAGTTTTTGGGCATTTTTGCTATCGTTCCTATTAGGTTTAGTCTTTTTGGGACTAGTACTACTACACACTAGCAACACATTACACCGTGCAGCTCAAGCTAACGAGCAGATTACCGAACAAGCCACGGCAGCTGAAAGTCGCATTGAACAGCAATCGCAGCAAATTGATACTGTTATCCAACAGCTCAAAGATCCCGAAAAGCGAACGCAGACAGAACAAGAGCTCCAGCAGTTAGAAGAAGCAATTAAGAATAATCAAATTCCAGCCAATCAACTACCTCAGGCTCAGGCTCAAGTACAGATAATTAAGAACCTATTGGAGGGAAGTAAGGAAAATCCTGACGCTATTCCTGAGAAAATAAAAGAGGAAAATCTTAACAAAATTCGTAGTGAACAACTAGACGCAAAAGGTAAAATCACTAACCAGATTTGGAAACCAGGTATCAAGACAATCATTAACAGCCTACTGTTAGTAATTGGCTACCTTGCCATTGGCTGGATGGGATTGCAGAGCTTAAAAAATTAACTATTAAGCCCATCCCACGAATTGTATGACGTGGGATGGGGAATTGGGAATTGGGAATTGGGGATTGGGGATTGGGGATTGGGGATGGGGAATTGGGAATTGGGAATTGGGAATTGGGAATTGGGAATTGGGAATTGGGAATTGGGAATTGGGAATTGGGAATTGGGAATTGGGAATTGGGAATTGGGAATTGGGAATTGGGAATTGGGAATTG
>JAAHGR010000446.1 GCA_010672425.1 Symploca sp. SIO2E6 | reverse complement strand
AATTGGCTGCTGTGAAAGTTGGGTTTACCTCACGCTTGGCGAAAATTGCGATAAGATCAGGATTGAAGACAAATGCATTTATTATAATACGACTTGTAGTGGCGTGACAAAATCAAAAATTTAGGTTGGGTCTCGCTATCGCTACGGCAGATACCTGACTTCTTCTTCCGATTCATCCAGTTAATCACTTCTTCAAGCAAGAAGTCGTGGATTTTGCACGAACCTTGGCTCTGAATAATTTTTTCAAAAATCCCTGATGACTATTAGCAAATTATTGCTTTCCACTATTTTAACTTTGTCTAATTTTTCGATAAACTTCTTGGCTGATTCCCTTAAAACCAGGAGCAGTTCATCTGTGTTTTTAACAAAAATATCTTGATTTTGATAAGAAATTATTATCCCAGATTTAGAATATTTAAACATCAGTAAATCCGGTTCTTCCGCGATTTCAACAGTAGTGCTATTGCCAGCTGTTATTTCTTTTATGCCGGTAATAAACGCCTCAAACCACGAGTCTAGATAGGTAGATTCTAGTTGAATAGTTGTTTTTCCGTCTGATAGAATTAAATTGCCAACCGGGTCTGTTGGGTCGATTCCTTCTTCTTCATCAAGAGTCCATTCAATTTTCATGGTTTTTATCTGTCTCTAATATGTACGGAACGCAGAACACCCAAAGGATTAAGAACTGCTCTAACTCTGACTTTTTGATTCCCAAGGTGATTAGTAGGACAAACCGAAAGAAGAAGTAGGGGATCTGGGTTGCTGGGTTAATGCCAACCCTACAATTTGCGATCACACTGAGCTTTTGTGTCACAATTAAGCTGAATCTTTGGGATCAGGAGCAATGGTTTGGACAGCGGGAGCGCAACTGTACGGTGGTCGATACGCAATTGAGAAAGTTTTGGGACAGGGAAGGTTTGGCATTACCTACCTAGCGAGAGACAAAAATAATGAACCTGTTGTCATCAAGACTCTGAGCGATCGCTTTCTCAATAGTACCGATGCAGAGCGCCTGCAACAACTCTTTGTTCAAGGTGCAGTTAAACTAGCTCAGTGTCAGCATCCCCACATTGTTAAAGTCAAAACTCCTTTTCAGGAAGGGGGAGTTTGGTGTATTGCGATGGAATATATCGACGGCATAGATCTCGCCAGTCGTGCCCAAGTGATTTTACCAGAACCTGAGGCACTGCAATATATTCGGCAAATTAGCGAAGCACTTATTGAGATTCACAACAACGGCTTGTTGCACCGCGATATTCGACCAGGAAATACAGCAGTTTGCTCTGCTATGCGGTACAGTCTTGATCCCCCTAAATCCCCCTTAATAAGGGGGACTTCCGGAAAAGTGTACTTTATTACAGCGCAAAGCGCTGTATCATGGTGCGTAGGGGAAAAACAGAAGCCGTTTTGATTGATTTCGATCTGGCGATGGATTTTGACTACGAACTAACGGCAACCCGCAGGGGGGAACTGATGAATGGGTTTGCGCCGATTGAGTTGTATTCGCGATCGGCACAACGAGGTCCGTTTACTGATATTTATAGCTTAGGAGTAACGCTATATGTGCTGCTAACCGGAAAAACTCCTGTGAGTGCGGATGAGCGTAAGATCAATAACACTCATTTAGTTTCGCCTCAAGATTACAACCATAATATTAGCTCTCACATCAACCAAGCAATTCTCTGGGCAATGGCACTAGAAGCGAAAGATCGTCCTCAGTCTGTGCAAGAGTGGTTAGATAAGTTGGAAAAACCAGAAGAGCCAGATATTCCCAATCCTCGACAACCGCGTCAGATTAATTGGGAAGCTGTGACAGCAATTGCTACTTGTTTAACTGTTCTAGTCGCACTACTAGCATTGTTGGTTAATTCAAGAAAGGACACAAACCAAGAAAAACTTCAACCGAGTCCTGCTATTGAGAGTTCTTGGTGCGAAGGTGCTCCCGGTTGCGGCAGATCCCCGACTTCTTCTTCCGGTTTGTCGAGTTAATCATCTTCTTCAACCGAGAAGTCGGGGATCTTGGCTTGCGGCGAAGGTGCTCTCGGTTGCGGCAGATCCCCGACTTCTCCTTCCTGTTTGTCGAGTTAATCACCTTCTTCAATCAAGAAGTCGGGGATCTTGGCTTGGTGCGAAGTTGCTCTCGATTGCGGCAGATCCCCGACTTCTTCTGCCGGTTTGTCGAGTTAATCACCTTCTTCAATCAAGAAGTCGGGGATCTTGGCTTGCGGCGAAGGTGCTCTCGGTTGCGGCAGATCCCCGACTTCTCCTTCCTGTTTGTCGAGTTAATCACCTTCTTCAATCAAGAAGTCGGGGATCTTGGCTTGGTGCGAAGTTGCTCTCGATTGCGGCAGATCCCCGACTTCTTCTGCCGGTTTGTCGAGTTAATCATCTTCTTTAATCAAGAAGTCGGGGATCTTGGCTTGGTGCGAAGTTGCTCTCGATTGCGGCAGATCCCCGACTTCTTTTTCCGGTTTGTCGAGTTAATCACCTTCTTCAATCAAGAAGTCGGGGATCTTGGCTTGGTGCGAAGTTGCTCTCGATTGCAGCAGATCCCCGACTTCTTCTGCCGGTTTGTCGAGTAATCATCTTCTTTAATCAAGAAGTCGGGGATCTGGGTTGCTGCGCTAATACCTAATTTAATCCAACTTCACATTAGCTGGCTTTCTGTGCCAAAATTGAAAGCAGCAATCCAGTTCCCAAAGCGAATGATTTGGCCTTCAGGACAAGAGCTACATCAGGGGAAATATATTATTCTTGGTAAACCCCTCGGACACGGGGGTTTTGGAATTACCTACAAAGCTAAACACGTTCACCTACAAGAAGCAGTCGTTATTAAAACTCCCATTGACTATCTGCAAATTGACCTACAGAATCCAGTGCAGTATTGGGAATATGCCAAGCATTTCATCAAAGAAGGTAAGAAATTAGCAAAACTCTCTCCAAAAGCCCACCCCAATATTGTGCGAGTGCGGGATGTTTTTGAAGAAGGTACAATTCCCTGTTTAGTGATGGATTTTGTACCAGGGAAAAATTTGTTTGAGGTGGTTAGGCAGAGGGGTAGGCTACCGGAAGCTGAAGCAGTAGGTTGTATACGCCAAATTGGCGATGCTTTAGCGACGATGCACAAAATGGGATTAGTTCATCGCGATGCCCATCCCGGTAACATTATTTTGCGAGACGATGGGAAAGCTATTTTAATCGACTTCGGCATTGCCAAGGAACTAGTCCCCACCACCCGAACTATTACCGGGAATGCGGGGAACATAAGTTATATCTTTATTTAAAAAGAGAATAATTCATAGTTCCTTTCTCAATATATTCTCTAATATTTCTTCCGTCGATACTGCTGATAACAGGTGGAATTTATCTTCATAGCCTTTTTACCAATCCACAGCAAAGCCCATTCCCATCACTATCAATAGAAACATCATTGGTGAGACAATTTTATCATCAAGGAACAGTCTCCTGCTTAAGTTTTAGCCCATCTGGGCAGCAGATTGGCACGGGAGGAGCAAATGAAAAAATCAAATTTTGGGATCTTTCTGGAGCCAAGAAAGCGGAGTTCAAAAAGGAAGATTTGCACTGCGTCAGTTTCAGTCCAGACGGAGAAATGGTTGCGATGACAGGAGCAGATGGCACAGTAAGGATATTAAATCGCTCTGGGCAAGAGCAGTTGCAATTGTCAGGTCATCAGAAGCCAGTTCATAGTGTAATCTTTTCTAAATTCTAAATTCTAAATTCTAAATTCTAAATTCCAATGACTCTCTCTCCTCTTGCAACAGCAGTTGTTTATCCCGAACCCAACGGCTCATACCAAATCCGGTATCGATATACCCGCTATATCTCACCCTGTAGAGACGTTGCATGCAACGTCTCTACAGGGTTGTCGCGGTTTACCAAAGCGGCTCCATTGTAACCGGATCTGGTATCACCTATGGCAGAAAGCGATTCTAACCGCGATTATCTAGTTTATGGGGTCGAATCCCTCAAAATCCATTTTCAAGAGGAGGAGGATGTTTACGTTTCCGGCAATCTTTGGCTATGTTATGAACAAGGAGTCTCCAATGCTGTAGTCTCCCCCGATGTGTTTGTCATCTTTGGAGTAGAAAATTGTCCCCGCAAAAGTTACAAAGTGTGGGAAGAGCAGGGAAAAACACCAGCGTCTTAGCAATTACTGTCCGGCAACTCACCGACTTCTTTTTCTGGTTTATCCAGTTATATCAATTCCGGTTGTATCGGAATGATTAATAATTTGGCTTTTTGGTTAGAAAACATAGACGCTGGCGGGCGCAAGCATTGCGCCCCTACCAGAGTGAATATTATACCAATATAGCCGGAATTGATATTAATTACTTCTTCGACGAAGAAGTCGGGGAACTGGGTTGTGGCAAGATGGCTGTTCTACGGTAAGATGGCAGGATGGTACATCTCACTGTCTTGATGCAGTAATTGGATAATATCTTTCAATGCAATTGAGCAGTACCACCAACATAATCAACATCCCAGCAGAATAAACATCGCCTCCCCAGGAATCGTGTAACCAATGAAATGCTTGCTCCCTACCAGTGCCATAAAAGAAGGTAAGAAAGGCATTGCGGATAATATTAGCACTGACACTGAGAAAAATCGCTCCTAAGAAAAACACCGTTGTCTTCTTAGCTGACTTCCAGGTATCCGTCCAGTAAACTAGGAGCAAGCCTACATAGAGATTAGTAAACAACATTTTCAGTCCTGCACAGTGAGGTGCGACTTCGACAACTCGTCCTCCAACTAACAAGTTAATCCCACTAACAGTGACATCCATACCCAAATGAGTGAGGAAAAAGCCTGCTGTGCTAGCAATAAATTTTTGTAAGGGTAAGATATAAGGGGAAATCAGGTAGGGCACTGCGGTTGGTGTTGCTAAAAATACTAGTAGTAGGGGAAAACTTTGTAGCTTAAAGCCCTGAATCCCTTTCAACCAGAAGCAAAGACCAACTAATAATAGAGGAAAAGATAAGTTGACTAGTTCCGATTGACCAGTTAAATAAAATAGTCCTCCTAATACCAGTAAGGCAATACCCAGAGGATGGGTAGTATTTGGCAGTTGACGCCACTGCTGCCGATTGTTCCAACAGAGGTAAGCCGCAAAGGGTAGTCCAATCAAGCCGTGACTGAAGTATTCATGCTCTAGACTGATATTTTTGTTGAGCCAGCCATCGCACCAGTGGATGAGCACAGGTGCATACAGCATTACCAGCAAAGCAATGAGCAATCCGTCGAATAAGTAGCGCTCAATGGCAAGGGGAACTTTACTTCGATATTGCATAACAATTATATGGCGTTTCTTATTTAGATGAGGTACAAAGATCCTGGTTTTTGGGAATTGGGAATTGGGAATTGGGAATTGGGAATTGGCTCACCACAATTGGCTGTACCTCATAACCTAACACCTAACACCTAATACCTAACACCTATTCTTCTGAGGGAATCAACAACATAACTGATTTGAGCTTGGCTCAAACCTGGATACATCGGTAGAGACAAAATTTCCTGGCTCAAAGTTTCGGCGTTGGGGAAGTCACCGGTTTGATATCCTAAATATTGGTAAGCCGGTTGAAGATGGCAGGGGATGGGATAATGGATACCGGTTTGAATTCCTAAGGCGGCAAGTTGCTCTTGGATCGTCTGCCTATCTAGAGGACAAGCTGCACTGACTCGAATAACGTAGAGATGATAAATGTGACCGATATTACTCTGATTTTCGAGAGGGAAAATGCCCTGGGACTGTAACGGCTCTAGGAGTGTATCATACTGCCTAGCTGCTGAGTTACGGGACTGATTCCACTGGGCTAAATAGGGTAGTTTGACATTAAGCACCGCTGCTTGTATACTGTCCAGGCGACTATTAGTACCAACATAGGTGTGTAAATATTTTTTAGGCGCTCCGTAATTACGCAGCGATCGCAATTTTTCGGTTACAGTAGCATCCTTAGTAAGTACTATGCCCCCATTGCCAAAGGCTCCTAAGTTCTTACTAGGATAAAAGCTAAAAGCAGCCGCCTTACCAATCGAACCAGCAACATAACCTTCCCGTTGAGCCAGGTGAGCCTGAGCCGCATCTTCAAAAATCAACAAGTCGTGAGCATCGGCTAATGCCAATAACTCACTTGGGGAAACCATCTGACCATAGAGATGTACAGTTACAATAGCCTTAGTTTTGCCTGTAATAGCTTGTCGAGCAGCTTCGAGGTCGATGAGGGCAGTGTTGGGGTCACAATCGACTAGAATGGGGGTTGCGCCAGACTGAATTACCCCAATCAGGGTTGCCACAAAAGTATTAGCGGGTAGAATTACTTCATCTGTTGCACCAATACCACAAGCTTGTAGTCCCAGAGCGATCGCACCTGTTCCAGATGCCACTCCAATACCGTATTCTACACCACAAGCCCGAGCAAATGCTGCTTCAAACTCTGCCACTGCTTTACCTAAGATAAAGTCTCCTTGCTGCACTACAGCCTGGATAGCTTGTTGTAATTGAGCTTGTATTGGCTGGTGTTGCAGCTGGAAATCGACAAAGGGAACTTTTGTCATTTGTTGTTTGTCGTTTGTTGTTTGTTGTTTGTTGTTTGTTGTTTGTTGTTTGTTGTTGGTTGTTGGTTGTTTAGGAATTGGGAATTGGGAATTGGGAATTGGGAATTGGGAATTAGGTGTTCTTCATCACCCCCATCTCCTTGTCTTCCTTGTCTTCCTTGTCTTCCTTGTCCCCATTGTCCCCCTTGTCCCCCTTGTCCCCTCTCCCTTGTCTCCCCGCA
>JAAHGR010000445.1 GCA_010672425.1 Symploca sp. SIO2E6 | reverse complement strand
GGGCTAAGTTTTGGGTATAAAGACGCTACATAGTGCGTTATAGATATTATAGGGAATAGGGAATTGAGAATGGGGAATAGGGAATTGAGAATGGGGAATTGAGAATTGAGAGAAGTCTTCTGCCTTGAAGCCTTGCAGCCTCCTTCTCAAAGGCTTGACAGTCCTAAGAGATTCTTCCACTCCAAAACTGCTTTGCGCAGATCCTCATCATTATCAAAATATTGGGCAATTTCTGAAGTATCTTCCTGAGTTACAACCGATGTAGGTGCATCTTCGAGGAGCGAATGATCTGGTGCATCTTGCAAATTATTGCCAATAGTTGTTCTATTGTCCTTTTCATCAAAAGTATCAGCCGCATCAGCAGTAACCATATTTGTTTTCCCTGGAGCCAAATTTTTCCATGCTGCTAGGGTAGAGGTTGTTGATGCAACTTGTTCACCAATTGGATCACAGTTCAGAGGCATAGGGCGTTACCATTGTTGTTTATTCTTTTGCTGTAACTATATTAGCGTTTACTCAGGGAGTCTTGCATTAAATAGGCAATAGGTAATAGGCAATAGGTAATACTGAGCTCTTGCACGCCTGTCTAAAATTTCCCCGTGAAGATAGGGAACAGGGAACAGGGGACAGGAAAAATCGATTTTTCCAACTCTTTGGATTTTACATATATAGAGTTTTTTAAGTTTTCAAATACCATATATGGTACTTGACAAAATGCACAACCTTTTAACTTGTCACGGCAGTTCCTTTCAAGGTGAAAATTATTGGCAATCAACATCTGAGCGATCGCATCACCTTGACAGACTACAACCCCATCCTCTTTATTCGCATTTAATTTTCTTGTGTCAGGCTTTTGATAATCTTTTTAGCCAATCTCTCATTAATTTCTCGATGCCTGGGAATTGGTTCCGTTTGTCCGTTATTTGGGTTATGATAAATATCGTGTCTCCCACCATGTCGAATCAAATAGCAACCTGATTTTTCTAAGTAGGCAATTAAATCGCGTCTTTTCATGCAAGCTCAAGTTCTGCGACTCTCTTAATCCCGGGAATTTCTTCACTAGTAAATGTTCTATAGAGATCAGCTAAGTTCTCTTTTAACTCTTCTAGATCAAGTCCTTGTGTCCAATGATCTGGAAATTCATTCAAATAGCCCAAAAACATCCCATCCGCTTCTTTCCAATATGTATATGTTATTTTCATGGATTTTACCTGATTTGCGCTGTCGATTTACTTTTTTTAGCTAGTCAGAGTTGTATACAACTATAAGGGTAACATAAATTTAAAGATTTTTTTGTCAACCAAACCTACGAGCAATGATGAAATTGCGCTCGCAATTGATGAAGATGGAAGCTGGTAATTTGTTCTATGATACACAATCTGTCCCGAATGACCAACGAAGAGCTGAAGCGTTATATCTCTGAGCATCGAAATGATGACAAGGCTTTTCACGCTGCGATGGAAGTTTTGATGAGCCGTCGTGATCCTGCTAATCGCCATCCCTACCCTTTTGAACTCCAAAATCCTGAGGCTGAAGTTGAAGCAATTTTGAGAGAGAAGCTTAATCTTACGGATCTCTAGTACATAGCATCTTTCTATATTAGTAGTGTCATGTTGGTTTCGCTTGCGCAACCCCCAATCTACTTATACTTAGATGAATCAGCCAAAACTATCACTGACATAGATGTATCGATCGCTATCCTCAATTAAAATAAAGCTACCATCGTCAACAGTATCCATTTGTTGGCTATTGGTAATACTCCGGTTCAGTACTTGGATTAACCTTTGGGGTGTAAAGGATTCTAGCTCGACGAAATTACCCTTATCCAACCATTGTAACTCTTGATTGGATAAATTTTCCCGAATCTGAGGTGGTAAATTTTTGGCAGCTTGGGCAGAGGCTTTCGAGTTTTGAATAAACATGCCTCCCTTCGTCGCTAAAATTTGGCGTGGGGATAGTCCAATATCGACAATGGCGACATTGCTGTCGGGAAACCAATTGGCTGTCCTCAATTGATAGACTAAACCCATGTCCTGTGGACTGCAATCATGGAAGGCAAACACCTTTAGTGACCGATTACGGCGTAGCATTTGCATTGTTGTCTCAAAAATGCGCTGAGGATAGCCGGAGATGCTCAGAATAGCGCAGCCATTTTCAAAATGAAAATTATTGGCAATTAACATTTGAGCGATCGCATCACTTTGACAGACTACCACGCGATCGAAGCTGTAAGCAGTAACATTGGGATCTGGTAAATTGCTCTGAGCAGCAGGAGATAAAGCATTCGAGGGAGGTGGTAGCAGTTGTGAGATCGAACCATTGGCTCTTGCCCAACTATATAACCAACCTTGCATTTGAGCTGCACTGATGAAGAAGGTTTGAGGAATCTGAGCAATCCGTCGTTGCTGAATAAAACCTAACCAAAAGGCTACTAAGAAGATTATAGTTGTCAACGAATAAAGTAATATAGAGTTGATATAAAGGCTAGGACCGATTCCAACAATCACAATAAAAATCCCCAAAACTTTTAAGGATGTTGCACTGGAGCGACGCACGCGATAATTTGATTCTGAATCATTACTGAGTTTGAATAAAGAGAAAATGAGAAAGAGACTCAATATAGTTATTCCTAATAGTAAGCCATAAATTTCGTCAGATGTGGCAAAAATAATCATAATGATCAAAACAACTACACCAAATCTATATACAAAACTATATGCCCCACCAATACCACCGAATGTTTTTTGCTTTAGTCGCTGATCGAGGAAGTAAAAAAGCTGTTTAGGAGTGAAACATAGTGTATTTTGGGCAGAAATATCCTGGAGAACCTTGGCAAAAAAAGGATCAGTAAACTTTGGATAATCCATTGTTGTCGGCTCAAAGGCAAATGGATGATTGCAGTTCTTACAGCGTCCCTCATTGCTGGTGCGATCCTCTAGATTGTTATCTGTATCACATCGAATGCACTTCATAATTCCTGAAAGCCAATTGATACTGAAAAGATATCATCTTCCAGGCTACTCCTTCCTCTGTTTAAAGAAATAGATGACTAAAACTGGGCTTCTGAACGGGTTTCACGAACGAAATTAAGGCACTCTTCGAGATCATCTCCTTGCCAAGTTTTTATATGCTTGAGTAAATCTTTCGCTTGTTTGCCTCTTTTGATGGGCGACAGTTTATGTAATGAAGGTGAATCTTCTGTGTGTGGTTGTTTCTTCTGATCTCCTAACATCTTCCCCTATTGGTAGTGTCATGTTGGGTTTAGCTTGCGCGACCCCCAACCTACTTATACTACTACTGGAGTATGCCGCTTAATATGGTAACAAAATCCTGGGTGGATTCATAGGGAAGAACATTGCGTCCAGGTATGATCACACCTTGACAATTAGTAAAACCTTGAACATAAGATTCGAGACGTTGTTTTGGAGTTTCTATCTCCACATCTCGACTAATACTAGAAGCTTGCTCTCCCAAGACAACAAAAGTGGGTTGCTCAATTTTAGCAATCATTGGTGAGTAATCTTGCCGCCAAAATCCTGAGAGAAATGAGAAGACAGCATGACGACTCTCAGGATTTTTGGCTCCTTCTTGCAAAGTATCTAACCATTCATCGTCTACATCCACTGCTTGAGCAAACAGTTTATTCACACTAAAAGATTGCAAAAATTGGCGGCGACTAGCATAACGGTAAAAGTAAGTACCAAAGGGAGAGTCAAACAGGTTCCAAGCAATACGTTGGGTTAAAGATTTTTGAGCCATTGATATCAATGGCCAAGTTGGAGGACCAGCTAACACCAAACTCTTGATTAAATCCGGTGCTATATTAGTCAGGGTAAGAGCTACCGGTAATAATGCTCCCTGGCAAACTACAATTACGGGAATTTTGACTACTTCTTGAATAAAGTAGTGCAACTGTTGAGCCCAATCTTCAGGATAATAGGCACAGCGAGGCTGGGAACTAGCACCACATCCTAACAAGTCAGGATTATAAATAGGGTTAGGCTGACTGGTTTTTAGCCAAGCATCACAAAAACGCCGCCAGAAATGGCGGGATAAACCGACACCAATAGGGTGAATTAGCAATAAGGGAGGATGGCTGTGGTTGACTGCATGGACTTCATAAGCACAGTGGAAGTCTTTCCAGGTATAAAATTTTTCTGAAAGCATATTAACACATCCTACAAGAGCGATCGCATTCTTTCGATGAGTGTACACAATCTACAAATCATCAGGCTTAAGCCCAGTTCTCTTTGCAATACGAGCTAGCATTCGAGGGCCAATTTCTTCTCCTTCATGGAAAGCGAATACAAAATTATGCCAACCATCACGTGATAGAATCCGATGGGAGCTTGACTGCCGTTTTACTATCCAGGCAATTTTGAGCAGTGCCGCTAAAACCCTTTTGGCTTTGGTGCTTTTCCACTTGCTCATGCTGCATTAAAGGTAACACTTATCAAGTCAGATTGAGCTTCACCGCTTTCAAGACGTTCTGCAATCACCCGCAGAGCCAGAGCTTGTACTTTAGTCTTAGCTTCCTCTAGGGTTTGACCATATAACATGACCCCAGATAGTTCTGGAATCTCTGCAAGCCAACGTCCATCCTCTTCTTGCTCAACTTCAATCTTAAAGATCATGATTGGTGCTACTAATCAACTAAAATCATAGTAACAATTACAGGCAGCGATCACACTATAAATTCTTCATTCTTTCTTACTTGTTACTTGTTACTTGTTACTTGTTACTTGAAATTAGAACCGGTCAGTTTCCGGTCGTGGACCAACTGTACCTGGTTGCTTGAGGAAAAAGTTATCAGCAGCTTCGTTTTGATAAATGCATTCGATGTCAGGGTTACTATCCAAATCCCCAGTGAAACCAAAGGTATTCAATCGGTTTTTGCACTCCCGCACCTGCTTCGCACTCACCACTTGCTTCTGCTCCAAAACCGCCCAATTATTCCGACGTAAGACACAACCGGGTCTCATGCTAGGTTGAGTAACATAGACATTAAAAGGATTGAGGGTGACAAAGACACGCATATCTGTCACCATAGCACTGGCTCCGTACTGAACACAAAGCTCAGCATTGGGGGCACTACGGTCGATGACTTCACGAGATACGACATTTTCTGGGTTGACGCTGGCACCGGAACTAAAAGCAATACCTACTCCAATCCCCAAAATGAATATTCCTGCCCAAATTGCTATATTTGTGTAGTTAAAGGAAGAGGAACTCGAAGTTGAGGCGAAAGGTTTAGAGGTTGAATCTTGTGGCCTAGAAGACCTTGATTTAGGTTTCATCGTTTAATTGGGGATTGGGAATTGGGAATTGGGAATTGGGAATTGGGAATGGGGGATTGGGAATGGGGGATTGGGAATTGGGAATTGGGAATTGGGAATTGGGGATTGGGAATTGGGAATTGGGAATTGGGGATTGGGAATTGGGAATTGGGGATTGGGAATTGGGAATTGGGGATTGGGAATTGGGAATTGGGGACTGAGAACAGGCATCTAAGCTTGTTCTACAGGAAACTGATGATTTAATTTGGTGCTTTCGCTATACTTTTTAGCTTAACATACTTGCCTTACAGCTTGCGATCGCACCAGGACAGACAATCCGAAAACCGATGCTGTTGACTCTGAAGTCTGGTCCGAAACCGCAGCAATGGGCACTGCGACAGTTATCGGGATTAGGGGTTAGAATGTAGAATTGGAAGAAAGCTCCGTATATTTGTAGGGGCGGGTTTAGGGTCACCCTTAAGACATTTGATGACAACCTTTGTACAAAACCCGCCCTGTCGATAACTTTGAGATTAACAAAAATGTTCCCGAACCTGCCCGACAATTAGTAAAATCTAGGATAAATTGGATAATCAATGCTAGCCTGTAAGCAATCGCTTGTTGTCCGTACTGGGGATTAATTGAGTTAACCCGGAGATCCTGACAGGGCGGGTTTTGAGACCAATATTCGGGTATAATGGCAGAGATAATCACGCTTACCCGCCCCTACGAGTCCGCATCATTTTACTCCCAATTTTCAATTTACAATCAATATCAATTGCTGTAGGGGCGGGTTTAGGGTCACCCTTAAGACATTTGATGACAACCTTTGTACAAAACCCGCCCTGGCGATAACTTTGAGATTAGCAAAAATGTTCCCGAACCTGCCCGACAATTGGTAGAATATAGGATAAATTGGATAATCAATGTTAGCCTGTAAGCAATCGCTTGTTGTCCGTACTGGGGATTAACTGAGTTAACCGGGAGATTCTGACAGGGTGGGTTTTGAGACCAATATTCGGGTAGAATGGCAGAGATGATCACGCTTACCCGCCCCTACGAATCCGCATCATTTTATTCTCAATTTACAATTTACAGTCAATATCAATTGCTGTAGGGGCGGGTTTAGGAAGATTTTAACCCATTTAATTACAATCTTCGTACAAAACCCGCCCTGGCGATAACGTTGGAATTAGCAAAAATGTTTCCGAACTTGCCCGAAAATTGGTAGAATATAGGATAAAGGCGATCGCAAAAATTTTGGATTCAAGGGCTTATTGTTCGTACTGGGGATTAATTGAGCTAACCGGGAATCATGACAGGGCGGGTTTTGATGCCAATATTTGGGTGGAATGGGAGAGGTTATCACGCTTACCCGCCCCTACGAAGCCGCATCATTTTATTCCCAATTTACAATTTACAATCAATATCAATTGCTGTAGGGGCGGGTTTAGGAATATTTTAACCTATTTGATAACAATCTTTGTACAAAACCCGCCCTGGCGATAACGTTGGAATTAGTA
>JAAHGR010000444.1 GCA_010672425.1 Symploca sp. SIO2E6 | reverse complement strand
TCAGTCAGTGACCTTAAGGTTCATTTGGTGTTGACAACCAAATATCGACGCAAAGTTTTCAATGCAGAAATGCTTAATCGATTGCATGAAATCCTTGAAGAATTGCTAGGCAAATGGGATTGCAAGCTTATTGAGTTCAACGGAGAAACTGATCATGTTCACGCTCTTTTTCAGTACCATCCTGATGTAGCTCTTAGTAATCTAGTTAATAATCTCAAGTCCGTAACTTCTCGCAAGCTTCGACAAGAATTTACGGATTACCTAGCAACGTTTTACTGGAAAGATGTTTTTTGGAATGGCTTTTATTTTGTTGCTAGTTGTGGCGGAGTAACCATTTCAACTCTTAAGCAGTATATTGAAAATCAAGACCGGCCCAAAGGTTAGGGGAATTGGTCAACTCCGTACCTCCGTTGACCCGCGATAGCGTAGCGGACGCAGCAAAGCGAGTATTCATCCCACACTGCCCTTCGGGTCAGATGTGGGGCTTCTCGCGATTTTAGCTAAATCTTGGGATGCTTGGGACCATTGTCCTAATTGGTAGTAAAGAAGACCTCGGTCTCGTCGCTCTTGGGGAGCATCGGGAAATAATAGTAAAATACGTTCAACTGCTGCTAGGGCTTTGGGTAAATCTTGGTGGTTGAGATAAATAAATTTAAGGTTGGTCAGCATCCTTGCCAATAGCTGCTTAGGACTGACAGGATCTGTAAAACTGGGTTGCAGCTGTACTGGACGGTTGAAAACTTGGGTGAGTCTCTCCTCACAATCCTGCTCAAACAAAATTTCTCCTTGATGGAAGGCATCAACAAAGATCCCAGTATCCTCAAAATTGGGACGAATGAGGAAATGTCCAGGCATATTGATCCCCACCATGGGAAAGTCAAGGCGTTGAGCAATTTCTAGATACACTAGGGATAGAGTGATAGGAATACCAGTCCGTTGGTCGATGACCTCATTCAGGAAGCTATTGCTAGGATTGTAGTAATCCCTGGTGTTGCCAGTATAACCAAGGTCGTCGTATAAGTATTGATTGATGCTTTTGAGTATTCTCAGGGGATATCGTTCGACTGGTAAACGCTCTTCTATCTCAGCTGCCATCACCTCGAAGGTGTTAAGGTAAGCCTCAATTTCCAGGTTGGGATATTCTTCTTGGGCAAGATAAAGTGCCGCTTTGGCCAAATCTATTTGGTCGTCTGGTTGATTTATTTCGTTAAAAAAATTTTGTCGTCCTAAAGAAAAGTGCATAGGAATGGGCTTGCTCAATCCTTCCCTTTCGTTTTCGGCAGGTTCATACCCGACTATTTAGGTCGGGTATAAATACCTAATTTGCCGTTTATTGTTCTAACAATCAATTTTAATCACCAAGAAACCTTGGGATATTTTTTATTTAGAAGTGAAGTTTCTTATTGGACATCTGTCTGAGTTAAAGGCTGATTGCAAGGTTTGATCTCAGGACCAGGCAAAATGATATTCCCTTCAACTCCTATAGCGACACCCCGCATTTGACGGACAGCATTGAGAGACTTGACACAGTCACAGCCAAACATAGCGATGGCAGCATTACTTTCTTCTTCCGTAAACTCTAGTATCAGATGGCCTTCAGGAGTCTTCTCCAGGTTGGCAAACTCATCTTCAACAAAGGTCTCGGTAAAACTAGCCAGATGGGCATTTCCCGTACAGGACTGACGCTCACAATCCAGATTAGCCCGGTGTGCATTTCCTGTAGGAGCCTTTTGAGGCGTTGTTTGGATATCTAATTCTGCTGCCTTGGCAGGCTTGTCCGTTAGGGACATCATTAGGAGGGAACCCACAACGGTAGAGCCAGAAAGTAAAATTAGCGATAGCCTGTTCACTACTTACCTCAGAAAACATCAGCGCTTCACATTCTACTACAAAAAAAAGATAGCTTCCATTTTTTTTTATTAAATAATTATAACTATAAAAACATAAAGTAGTCAATCCATAAATATACAATTGCCAACTCAGACTCAGGGGGGTGACAAGCAGGCTGAAGCCAATTCCCAATTCCCAATTCCCAATTCCCAATTCCCAATTCCCAATTCCCAATTCCCAATTCCCAATTCCCAATTCCCAATTCCCAATTCCCCATTCCCCATTCCCCATTCCCCATTCTTCAAGGCATCCACTCCAAGACAATTCCCACTCTACTATCTTTTTCAGCCCTGGAATTCTGCTTTTGGATATCTGTAGATATCCGTAAATTGCGAGTCACTGCATAACCAACAGAGAGGGTAGTAATCCCCACTTCCTCATTACTACCAGGAGAAACAAAGGTTTGAGTCAGAGAAATATCCGCTGCACTAGGCCGAGACAACACCAAGAGCAAGCGTACACCTAGGTTAGGGCCATCTGTAGAAAACTCACCAGTGGTCAGATTGCGGTAGCCTAGTACTGGGGCAATATTGACATTATTGCCCAAAGGTAGTAAATGGTAACGTAGTTCTGTACCAAAAGCCTCACGTTCATCGTTGAATGAAGCTTGATAATCCCCACTCACCGTCAAACCAGTACGACCAATAAACAGGTCTTCTACACCAAGATTAAAGCCTGCCGATTGACCAGTGGAAGGAAACTGGGAGTAACCCAATCGTAACCTAGTGCGAAAACTGGGGTCATGGCGAATTTCTTCTAAAACATTGGGTACTTCCTCCAACCATTCCTGTAAAACCGGACTATTTTCAATGATTTCTGGAGGGAAGTCCAAATCTAGGGTAGTAGCTTCAGTAGGATTTGACTGACTCCCCGCAGGAGTAGCTACGGCTAAACTCAGACTAGTAAGGATTATTCCTAGTTTTAAGTAATTACTCACCACGCTTTAAGCTGACAATTTGATCATTGGCATCATAGCAGTTCTGGAAATTTTAGATTTTAGATTTTAGATTTTAGATTTACTAGTACTGGCGTAAAACGCCTAAAATGATGCAATAGAGTAGTGCGGGCATCTTGCTCGTGTTTGACCGATCGCGAGCGAGACACTCGTACTACTAACCAATTACACTCTCCCTATGGAATTATTCACCATCCTCCTCTCCAGTTTCATCACCTTCATTTCCCCAATTAACTCAGTGGGTGATATTGTCGTTGAAAATGCCCTCCGCTCTCGATTGGAAAAAGTGGAACAACTCGAGGTTCGCATCGATAATGTTCCTAATCACCAGATTACTCAAGGAAAACTACAACGGGTAAGGATTGCTAGTCGAGGGGTGCAGTTAACTTCTGATGTGAGGATTAGTACCCTAGAACTAGACATTGACCAAGTTGATGTCAATTTACCAGCTCTGTTACAACAAGAACCAGAAGCCTCTCCCGATTTGTTCCGGAAACCCCTACAGGCAGGAATACGTTTGGTGTTGACAGAAGACGACATCAACCAATTACTCCAGTCACCACGAGTCATGGCTCGGATATCCCAGTCCCTGGGGAATGTTCTCAAGAGACTTCCCGGCGCTGAAGATCAGAATTATCAATTGTCAAGCACTCAAGTGCAATTCCTAGAGGAAAATCGCTTAGCTATCCAATTGCAATTTCAAGATATGGATACGGAAGCAGAGAAACTCAACCTCAGGTTGGAAACCGGACTAGAAGTGGAAAATCGCCAGCGTCTCAAGTTGATTGAACCATTAATAGCCATCAATGATACTCCAGTCCCCCCTCTCCTCATCCCTGGGTTAACAGCAATGGTGAGGAATTTCACCGATTTGGGGAAATTAGAGGATGCAGGTATCTTTGTCAGAATTTTAAAATTAGAAATCAATTCCAATGAATTGGAGGTAGCTAATTTTGTTCGAGTCGAGGAGTCAACGGCGTCTAGTTTTTTGAGTAATGAGTAATGAGTAATGAGTAATGAGTAATGAGTAATGAGCAGTAGTAGGACTTCAGTCCAAAAAGAAGAAGAAAAACAAGTCAGCTTCCCTTAGAGCCTTGCAGCCTTGCAGCCTTGCAGCCCTCTGCCTCGGAGCCTCCTGCCTCGGAGCCTCTCAGGCATTCCTAAACTCCTGAAACTTCTAAACTCCTAAACCCCCGAACTCCTGAACTTGTGTTTTCGACTAATTCACTCTCTAACCAATCATACAAACCAGTTAATTTTTTACTAAAAGCAGTATAGGTATGCTTCTGTTCGATCAAATGTTTGCCAGCACAGCCTAGCCTCAGCCTCAAGTTTTGATCTGCTGCAAGACGGAGCATTCCCTCAGAGAAAGCTTCTGCATTAGGCTCTGCAAGCATGGCAACTTGGCTGTCAACTACCTGAGTGTGGGTTGGCAAATCAGTGGCTAACAAAGCTTTCCCACTGTCGAGATAGGAATAGAGTTTCATCGGTGTATTCTTACCCTGAGTTCTAGGAGACACTAGCATGTCTGCCTGGGACAGATACATTGCCAAATGCTCAACTGGTTTTGCACCGAGAAAATGAACATTATCCCAGATACCGAGATGCCGAGCCAAATTCTGATACTTGTGAATATCAGAAGTCTCTCCACCAATGATTACTAAGTCAAGTTGGTTGTGCTGCTGAAGGGTTAAAGCAAAACTTTCTAAAAGTAGATCAATTCCCTGGTAAGTTTCCAAATTACCGACATACATTAGCAGGAGATTGTTGATACCTAGTTCTGCTCTTAAGTCAGACTCCCATGAACTTTCGTTCACAACGAATGATAAAGACTCTGGTGTCCCCGCGTCTCCGCTTCCCCGTGTCCCCGCGTCTATTGTCAGATCAGTCTTCATGCTGATTTTACACTCCTTAAGTTTAACTAATTCAGTTCAAAAGGGATATATCTGGAATCACAATAGTCTCGTTCGGTCGATACTTTTGAATATCTGCTGCCAATGCCTCACACACGGCAACTACTACCTTGGCCTGTCTGATGGCAATTCCTTCAAGAAAATTCAGAATAGAAGCAAAAAACTTGATTTGAGGATACTTATCAATAAGTTGTTGCACTAGAGATGAGTCCATATCATAGACGTAGGGTATTTTAAACAAGATTTTCATCACTAGCCCAATAAAAACTGATTCTTCTCCAGCATGAATCAAATGGTAGCGCTTCCTGGAGACCAGACGTATGACTGCAAAAAATATGAACAAATCACAAATTACTTTTTTACAAGAGAAGCCTGGTCGAATATTATGAAGAAACGGTAGGTTTGGCGTCCGGTGTATGGTGACGTTGTTGTAGTTAACATTACTTCCTTCATGATAAGTAATCACGTCAACCTGGTCTCCTCGTTCAGACAAAACCCTTAACACCAGATCAACTGCAATTGGTGTACCGCGTTTTTGATAAAATGGATGGGGAGCCAGTAGTAAAATATCCATTTGACTGAAGAAGGGTAGAATAGGCATCAAAAGTAGCTTATCTCGTAAAGTAAGATAACTTTTGCCCCTTGATGCAAGTTTTATTTAAATCGACTATCATAAACATAAAATTAGCATCTTTGGCTATATAACTCCTACTTTTCCAGCCAAACTTCATCAATACTTCACAATTACACTCTGGAGTTTAAAGCTAAGGTAAAGTCACGGAAAGCGTTAGGTCTTAAGTGGTAGGTCTTAGGTAAGATAAATCTTGCCCATCGTGCTGTAACATCCCCCTCAAAACCCACTGCTCCCTAGAATTACACCCCAGCGAGCAAGATGCTCGCACTAAATGACGTTGTATGCAACGTCTCAGAGCGGGTTTCGCGGGGGTGAGCGAAATATGAGGTGGGATTTCAATTCTCCGCGTCTGGTGCGTCTGCTTACTTGTTTCCCCACCCTTTTTTCGCTCACCCGTTTCGCGGTTTGCTCAAAACGGGGGCGATTAACCCGGATTTGGTATGATGCCTAAGCATCCGTTATAATATAGTACTTATGTACTAAAAAAAGTAGGCTTTTAACAAAAATGCACGAAAGTATTACACGGCAACCCAAAAAGTCTGTAAAAAAAAGAGCATATAATAATAATGCTCTTGTCCAAGCATTTCTTAAGTGGGCAGGAGGGAAAAGACAACTTATACCTGTTATTAAAAATTTTGTGCCCAAAAAATATACACAATACTACGAACCTTTTCTCGGAGCTGGGGCTGTTTTATTTGCCATTCAGCCTACCAAAGCGGTGATTAACGATACCAACAGTGAACTAATCAATTGCTATCAGGTTATTAAAGAAAAACCTGAAGAGCTACTTACACTATGTCAATACCACAAGGATTACAACTCCAAGGAACATTACTATGAATTACGAGCACTGGACAGGAGCGATGATTTCAACAATCTTTCAACCGTTGAAAGAGCTGCTCGAATCATTTACCTTAACAAAACTTGTTTTAACGGTCTATTTAGGGTCAATAGTAGTGGTCAATTTAATGTACCCTACGGCAACTATTCCAACCCCTCTATAGCTGACGCTTCCCTAATAAGAGCAGTTAGTACATACTTAAATCAAGCTAATATAAGAATTATTGAAGGGGATTTTGAGCCAGTAGTTGCCACAGCCAGGAAGGGAGATTTTATCTACTTTGACCCACCATACTACCCAATATCCGATACCTCATCCTTTACAGGTTATAGTATTAATGGCTTTGGCCAAGAAGAACAAATTAGGCTTAAAAACACCTGCGATAAGTTATCAGACCGAGGCTGTCAGGTATTACTCAGCAATTCAGCAGCTGCTTTCATCAGGTCATTATATGACGATTCAAGATATGAGATTGTAGAGGTCAAAGCTAGCCGAGCAATCAATGCTGTAGGCTCAAAGCGTGGACAAATCAGTGAACTCCTAATTTATAACAAGTATGAGTGCCAA